>JAYUUE010000409.1:0-7252 GCA_043754785.1 Polymorphobacter sp.
CCGGCGCCGATCAAGTTCAACCGGTTGCTGGTATCGGCGGGGATTTCGATCAGGCCTTCGGTCTGTTCGCTGGCGGCCTCATCTCGGCCGATCATGTCGAAATTGATCATCGCCCGGGTCGTTGCCAAGGATCGCAGTGGGTTGCCGGCAAGATGATAACTGCCCAGAAGGCCGCGTTCCTCGGCGGCGAACACCACGAACAAAATCGACCGTTTCGGCTTCACCGGATTGGCGGCAAAGGCGCGCGCCAGCGCCACAACCCCGACCGTGCCCGAGCCATTGTCGTCGGCACCGTGGAAGATGTCAGTTCCGCTGAAGCCGTCATGATCGTGATGCGCACTGAGGATGACGGTTTCTGGCGCCAGCCTCGGGTCGGAGCCAGGCAGCAGGCCGACGACATTGTGCGACGTGCCGCGTGACCGGACACTATTTTGCAGCCGCAGCGCCAGCCGGGCACCGGGCACATCGCGCGATTGCGGCGTCATATCCTTGTCGATCGCTGCTTGCAGCATTGCCGGGGTCATCCCGGTGCCCGTAAGCAAGGCCATGGCTACCGGATCGGTCACGGTGATGATCGGAATGCGCAGTTCATCGCCCGCAAGCGCCTGGCCCGGCAGCGGCGGCACACGTTTGGCGCTGCCGCCGATGCGGTTTAGTCGATCGATGTTGGAGGGATGCTTGCGATTGGGTTCGGCCATCACGACCATCGCCACGGCGCCATGCGCCTGGGCATTCAGCGCCTTCACCCGGTTGGTCGCATATCGCGTGTTGCCGGTGCCGCCAAACCGTGACCGCGGCTCGCTTTCTTGCGGCTCGTGCTCGAAAACGAGGACGATCTTGCCGTTGGCATCTAGCCCTCGATAGTCGTCATAGTCTAGGCCGGGGGCGGTGATGCCGAAGCCGGCAAAGGCGAGGGGCGCTACAAGATCGACATCATCGCGAAAGCCGCCGATGAAATTGGGGGCGCGCCAGATCTGCTCCGATTGGCCGGACTTTAGCGTGACGGTGTTATTGGCGGAATCGGTGCGATATTCGATCAACGGCACCGGCTGCAGATAGCTTGGGTTGCCCTTTTCGTCGCTTGCCGCAGGTTTCAGCCCGATTTTGGCAAATTCGGCCACCACCCATTCGATGCTGGCGGCGTCGCCGGGTTGCAGCGACATCCGCCCCTGCAAGGCGTCCGACGCGACAAAGCCCAGGTCGGCGCGCAGATCGCGCTCGCGGATGGTGTCGAAGCCGGGCTTCTGTGCAGCGGGCACGGGCACCAATGCAGGCTCCGCCGCTATGCCCGAAGGACTGCCAACGATTGAAAGCAGCAGCGCCACAATCGGCGTTTTCATATGACGACCCCTTGCCCGTCGACCGTCGCGGCCGCACGTTGCTAATAGCATAATCGCAATCAGGCTGTTGTTAAGCGCGATTACCAAGGGCAGGTGATCGGACGCCCAGAGCGCAACGGCGGGGTATGGGGATTTCGGCGTCGGCGCCGTTTACCTGACAGTGCCTATCGTGACGGGCGCAGAAACGGTATGTCACGCCTGACTTCACCCGGGGGACGCATCATGCTGCGAGCGATTGGTCTTTGTGCTGTGCTGATGGCCTCGGCAAGCTCGGCGCAGGAGGTCCCGGAAATTGGCTTCGACTCCGTCGACTTCCTGAAGCCGCCGGTCGACATTCATCTCGGCGAAGTGGCCGGCGTTGCGGTGGGCAAGGCTGGGCAGGTCTACGTCTTCCAGCGCGGGAACACAGAGGGCCCGGCCTACGCTGCGGCCGCGGCCCAGCTACTCGAATTCGATCGCAACGGTCGGTACGTTCGGGAGATTGGGCATCATCTTTATGCCTGGTCCTATGCCCATGCGACGCGCGTCGATCCCGCCGGCAACATCTGGGTGGCCGACAAGGGGTCGAATATGGTTGTGAAGTTCACACCTGCCGGACGCGTCGCTATGGTCTTTGGCCGCAAGCCCGAAGCAAGCGACGAAAACGCCCGCCCGCTCGAGCATCCCAAGCCGCCGCTCCCGGCCGTCGATGGGCAGTTTCGCGAAGTGACCGACATGGCGTGGGACAGCCGGGGCAATAGCTACATCAGTGATGGGTATATCAATTCGCGCGTCGCCAAGGTTGCACCGGATGGCCGCTGGTTGGGCTCATGGGGCAGCTTCGGCAGCGCGCCCGGACAGTTCAACACGCTGCATTCGATCCAGGTCGATGCGCGGGACGAGGTCTATGTTGCCGACCGCGGCAACCGACGGATTCAGGTGTTCGACACCGCCGGCGCCCTGCTGCGGATTATCCAGATCAATGTCCCCATGCCCGCCGACGCTCCGGTGGCGATCGGCAACCGCCCGGTCGTGCCGCCTACCGGTCCCGACGCTGCGGCGAACCGGACGATGATGCCAGGTGCTCCGTGGGCGCTCTGCATCACCCCGCGCGGTAGCGACGGCAAGCAGCTTCTCTATGTCGCCGACGCGTGGCCCGGACGAATTTACAAACTTTCGCTTGATGGGAAAGTGCTCGGCTGGCTAGGCGGGTCCGGTAAGCAACTCAAGCAGTTCGGCTGGATCCACGAGATCGCGTGCCCTGCCGAGAACGAGCTGTACGTCGCAGAACTGCTCAACTGGCGACTGCAGAAGCTGACACTACATCCTTAGGGACGCAGCCAACGGGGCATAAAGGGTCTCCTTGCAGACACCAGCGTGGCAGTGGGATTAACGGCGCTGCAAGTCCGTGCAAGGCCCAGACCGCAGCTAGCTGGTTCCTCGAGTGGGCCGGCCGAGCGTTGGCTGACCCAGACGCTGGATGGACGATGCGAGCCATATTGCTCGCGACAACCCGGGTCGCGCCGTGACGTTTGTTCGGGAAGAGCTCGAGAGCTGTCAAACACTGGCCGAGTTCCCCGAACGGTTTCCGATCGTGGCGCGCTACGAAACCAAAAGCGTGCGTCGGCGCCCTCATGGCGAGATGCGAAAGCGGGAACACCCGGCGGCAGAAAAAAGCCGTTGGACCGCAGGGGTTTCGCCGCAGATTGCTTGCAGCTCACGTCGCCGATCATCGACGGCCGCGCAGGGCGAGCGCGATGAGTGCCAGCGTCAGGCTGATGCTCAACCAGGGAAAGACATCGCCGGTTGTCCGATACAGGGTCGCCGCGCCTCGGGCGGAAACGTCGGCGATCAGACTCTGGACGCCGGGCGTCGTCGTGTCCTGCATCGCCAGGATACGGTCGTGTCCGTCAACGTGGTGTAATTTCAGGTGTGCCGCCGGGCCGTCATCGTCAGGCGGCTTTGGGCGTAATTTGTAGCTGGGCAACCTCCTCGATCTGGGGTGTGGCGAGCGCCGTCATGCCTTCTAGCTGCATGTAGCGGCACTGAAGCTGGTATTCGTCGTTCTGCTCGAGGAGGACGGCACCGATCAGGCGGGTGATGCACAGAGGCAAAAAATCTGCCGAGCATATCGCTCGTGATTGTAACCAGCGCAGCGGCGCTTGGTTCCGCTTCGGGGTTGATGGAGGGCAATGAGCAGCATGCATCCGCCGATAAGGTCGGCGACAGCAGCAGGCGGCGCGCCTTTGATTGCCGACGCCGACGACAGCTCCGCGGCGTGAGCACGCCGCAGCCTTGATGATCGTGGGACATAAGACAGCGCTGGCTGCGGGCAGATGTTTGCGTCGACTGCCCGCCGCCAACCCGCGCAGCACCGAGCATAATCATCGCAATCGAAGGTCGCATCGACAGCGCGGACTTGGGCATAGTCATTATATATCATGATTCCCGCCCCCTCGAGATCAAGCACGTCCTAATAGCCCTCGATGGCTGACTGATTTCGGATCAAGCGGCGGCCGGCCGGCCAGGGAACACCACTTCGCTGACGACCCGGTCACCGCTTGCACTCCGCTGCAACTGAACGACAATATCGATCACCGACCGCGCATAAGCGATGATTTCGGCACGCCCCAAATTGACACGGGCCTGGAGCGCCAGCAACGCCACCTGCTCGATGGCGCCGGCGCAGCTGTTCGCGTGGATGGTCGAGATCGACCCCGGATGCCCGGTGTTGACGGCGCGCAGGAAACTGAACGCCTCGGCGCCGCGCATTTCGCCGAGCAGCAGCCGGTCAGGGCGCATCCTCAGCGCTGCCTGCAACAGGTCTTCGGCGCTGACATTGGCCTCACCGGAATCGCCGCGCACAGCCACCAACCCCAGCGCATTGGGGAGGTTGAGGGACACTTCGGGCGTGTCCTCGATGGTGATGATCCGCTCGTCGGGGCCAATCTGCTTGAGCAGCGCGTTGAGGAACGTAGTCTTGCCGCTGGAGGTGCCGCCGGCGATGAGGATGGTTTTGCGCGCCGCCACAGCGCTGCGGAAAAACCCCAATATGTCGTCGTCCGCGAGCAGCGCGCGCAGGTTCGTGTCGGTCCGCTCTGCGTCTTCATTGCCGTTGCTGACTGCGGCAAACGCCCCGGACGCCGCATAGTCGGCAAGGTCCAGATCGACAGCGACATGCTTGCGGATGGCGATTGCGATGTGCTGGCGCGTGGCAGGTGGTGCGATGATCTGGATGCGCTCGCCGCCGGGCAATTTGCCCGACAGCAACGGGTTGGCGCGGCTGAGCCCCTGATGGTTGGTCCGCGCCACCTGGCCGACCAGGCGAGTCAGCGCAGTGTGCGTCAGTTCCGGCACTGCGGCGCGCTGCATGGCACCGCCGCCGCTGGTTTCCACCCAGATTTCGCCGGGCTGGTTGATCAGGATTTCGGTGACATTTTCGCTCCCCAGCCATGGGTCGAGCGGCTTGAGGAAGGCGCGAAGATAAATGCCGTCCTGTTCGATGGGGCTGACATTGCTGCTCATCGGGCGGCGCGATCGGGTGAGAAATCCAGATCCTTGGCGACGAACACCCGCACCGGCGTGCCTTGCGCAACCTTGATCGTCGGGGGAATGTCGATCTCGCGTTGCAGTGCAATTCCCGCCAACTGCGTCGCCTGAGTCGGCGATCCCACGACAACCGAGCTGCCCTTTTGCGCTGTATTGACGAGGTAATCGAGGCCCGAGGTGATAACCGACAGCAAGGTCGCCGCGCCAAAGCGCCGCAGGAAGTGATTGTTGACCTTGCCGCCAAGGCCAGCGGCGCCGAGCGGATCGGTCGCTGCTGACCCGAGTTGCACCGAAACGCCGTCGCTGCGCAGCAGCCGCGTCCAGATGACAAAGGCCCGCGACTGGCCGAGCGCCACGCCATTCGAATATTGGCCGATCAACCGGCTGCCGCGCGGGATGAGGATGCGGCTGCCGTCAAAGCCGCGCACATCGCGCGATACCACCGCGCGGACCAGCCCCGGCAGGTCGGAATTGATCGCGGTTTCCAGAACGGCAGTGATGATGCTGCCCTGCGGGATGACCATGTCGGTCGAGGACAGCCTGTCCGTTCCAACGGTTTCGGGCTTTTGCCGGACAACACGGTCGAGAAAGGCCTCGTTCGACGACAGCTTTACACCTGCCGTATCGACGCCGGCCGTCGCGGCGGCATCGGCCTTGGGGGCAATGCTGAGATCTAGCACCAGTGCCGGGGTTGTCGTCGGGCGCGGCGCGGGTGGGACGGCGATGACCGTGACCGGCGCCGGGGTGACGATGATCTGCGGCGGCACGAACACCGGGCTCGCCACCGGTGCCGGTGCGGAGGCCAGCAACGGCGCAGGCGGCAGGTCGGCGGATCGGGTCGGGGCACGGGTCGAGATCGGCAGCGCCGCTGCATCTGCCGGGCCGGCCGGAGGACGGTAGAGCGCTGCAAAGGTGCCGACACCAAGCAGGACCACGCCGGCAATCCCGCCCGGCAACAGCCAACGCGACGCTGGCCGCGCCACGGCCGGCATAGCGCGGGCGTCGGCGGCGCTTAGGGTGTCGTCGGTCATTTGAACCAGCCGCGCTTTTTGGCGGCTTCGCGGGCGCGCGGTGCCGCAGCGCCGGGTTCGGCTGGCTTCAATGCGTCATTGAACACCTGCGTCGCCGCCGTCCCGCTGCGCAGCAAAAACTGCGGCGAGACTTGCTCGACTACGAAATAGCGGCCGCGAACGATATGGTTGACCAGCGCTTCCTTGCCATCGGCATCCACGGCAAAAACCGCCGGGGTGTCCACGCTGTCGGGCCATTGGAAATAGGTGAAACGGCCATCGTCGAACACGCGTGACGGCACGATGCCCTTGGCGCCGGCATAGCTGTAGGCAAAGTTCCAGCTGTCGGGTGCGGCCGCGTCGCTGACCGGGGTTTCGGGGATGGCGAGGCTGGCGGCGGCGAGTTCCTCATTGGGATAGACGAAGCGGATATCATAGGTCTGCGCCCGCCGCGTCGAGGCCGGGACGGCGAGCAGCTCGAAATTGTAACGGCGCAGGTTGGTGACGATCGTCATGTTGGTGCTCGGCAGCCGGTCGATCGGTTTCAGAAACAGCAGGTCGGCCTTTTTGTTCGGCGTCACTTGCCAGCCCAGCGAATCGCCGACCGAGATATTCTCGATGCGCTCGCCGGCGCCGAACGACATCACCATCTGATAACCGAGCTGCCCGGTTATGGTGACGACTTCGCGCGGATTGTAGACAATGGTGCGGATGCGCGGATCGACCGGGCCAGGCGCAGGCATCTGCGCGGCCGCGAGCGGCGACGCGGCGGCGAAAAGCAGCGCCACAAGTGCGAAACGAGCGATCATTTGACGGCCTCCGGGCCGGCGGCGCGCGGCATGGTGCTGGGGATGACTATCAGGTTGCCCGGGGTGGTGACCGTGGTCGACGTCGTGGTCGTGCTTTGCAAGGCGATGGGTGCAATGACCTGCGGGGTGAGCGATTCGGCGTCGCGGCGGTAATGCGTGACCTGAAAGCCCAGCGGGTTGATCAGCCGGTCTTCAAGGCTGAGTGGCCCACCGGTGAAAGCGAACTGCATCACGGCGGCCCAGTCGTTGCGAGTGACGGGACCATCGCCTTCGCGGCGATCGGTGGAAAAACGCACCATCGCGCTGGTCGGACTCATCACGGTGATCGACTTGACCGTTGTGGCGACCTGGGTCGCGGCGGTCGCCCCGGTCAGGATGCTCGCCGGGTTGCGGCGATCCATGGCGCGCAGATAGTCCGATTTGGCGACATCGGCCGACCAGAGGCCGACGCGGCGATAGTTGGCAGCAAGATCGGTTGCGTCGAGGCTTTCGCGGGCGATGACATATTGCGCCAGCGCCGACTGGATCAGCGCGTCGTTCTGGCTCATCGGGCCTAGCACGATAC
>JAYUUE010000410.1:0-2463 GCA_043754785.1 Polymorphobacter sp.
GGTTTGGTGCGACTCATACCGCACCGCACCAAAACCCGTTACCGCCACCAACCCCGCACCTGACCCTTGTCACAAATCCGTAAAAATCCCCGAAAACAACAAAAAAAGGGCCGGAGCTTTCGCTCCGACCCTACAGTCTATCCTTGGGGAGGATCGCCATGATGGCCCGATCTTTGTGCACTGCAACACGGCCGTTTGCAACAGGAAAAATGAGTCTGATGTAAAAAAGTTCATGCCTGAACCGATCCTCCACGTTCGCCCCCTGTTCCCATCCGCCAACCCGCCCTATACCTGCACCATGAGCGATTTGTTCGCCGCGACTGCGGCCCCCAGCGACTATGACGCCAGCCACATCGAGGTGCTGGAGGGACTCGAACCCGTCCGCCGCCGCCCCGGTATGTACATCGGCGGCACCGATGAACGCGCCCTCCACCACCTCGCCGCCGAAGTGCTCGACAACGCCATGGACGAAGCCGTCGCCGGCCACGCCAGCCGCATCGAAGTAACGCTGGAAGCCGACGGCAGCCTGAGCATCGCCGACAATGGCCG
Organism: Polymorphobacter sp.; assembly: GCA_043754785.1. Taxonomy (GTDB): domain Bacteria; phylum Pseudomonadota; class Alphaproteobacteria; order Sphingomonadales; family Sphingomonadaceae; genus Sandarakinorhabdus. The sequence goes on from JAYUUE010000410.1 coordinate 550, forward strand.
CGGCATCCCCATCGATGCCCACCCACGCTTCCCCGATAAATCGGCGCTCGAAGTCATCATGACCATGCTCCATTCGGGCGGCAAGTTCAGCGGCAAGGCCTATGCCACCAGCGGCGGCCTCCACGGCGTCGGCATCTCGGTCGTCAACGCCCTCTCCTCGGATATGACCGTCGAAGTCGCGCGCAATCGCGAGCTGTATCGCCAGACCTTCTCACGCGGTTTCCCCAGCTCGAAACTCGAAAAAATGGGCGCCGTCCCCAATCGGCGCGGCACGACCATCCGCTTTCTGCCCGACACCGAAATCTTCGGCACCGAAGCCCGCTTCCGCCCCTCCCGCCTCTACAAGCTCGCTCGGTCAAAGGCGTATCTATTCGGCGGCGTTGAAATCCGCTGGAAGTCGTTCATCCCCGATGGCGACACCCCCGAAACCGCCACCTTCCAGTTCCCCGGCGGCCTCGCAGATCACTTGCGTGAACGCCTGACAGACCGTGATCTCGTCACCCCCGATCTGTTCGCCGGCCGCGCCGACTTGGCCGAGGGGAAAGGCGCCGTCGAATGGGCCTGCGCCTGGCCGCAATATGGCGAAGGCGCCGCCAGCTTCTACTGCAACACCATCCCGACCCCCGATGGCGGCACCCACGAAACCGGCCTGCGCACTGCTCTCACCAAGGCGCTGCGCAACTACGCCGTCCTCACCGGCAACAAGAAAGCCGGCGAGCTTTCGGGCGAAGACGTGTTCACCGGCGCCGAAATCATGCTGTCGCTGTTCATCCGCGAACCGCAATTCCAAAGCCAGACCAAGGACCGCCTCACCTCACCCGAAGCCGCGCGGCTGGTGGAAAACGCCATCAAGGACCATTTCGACCATTGGCTCACCGCCTCCGGCGAACGCGGCCGCGCGCTGCTGGCGTTCGTCGTCGAGCGCATGGAAGACCGCCTGCGCCGCCGCGCCGAATTGAACGTCAAGCGCAAGACCGCCACCTCCAAACGCAACCTCCGCCTCCCCTGCAAGCTGACCGACTGCGCCCGCGACGACGCCGCCGGCACCGAACTCTTCATCGTCGAAGGCGATTCCGCCGGCGGCAGCGCCAAACAGGCGCGCGAACGCATGACCCAGGCCATCCTGCCCATCCGCGGCAAGATCCTCAACGTCGCCAGCGCCAATGCCGCCAAAATCGGCGCCAACACCGAAGTCGCCGACCTCATCCAGGCGCTCGGCTGCGGCACCCGGGGCAATTATTCGCCGCAAGCTTTGCGTTACGAACGCATCGTCATCATGACCGACGCCGACGTCGACGGCGCCCATATCGCCACCCTGCTGATGACCTTCTTCTTCCAGGAAATGCCCGGGCTCGTGCGCGATGGCCACCTCTTCATCGCCCTCCCCCCCCTCTACCGCCTCGCCGCCGGCGGCACAGTCGCCTACGCCCGCGACGACGCCCACCGCGAAGAACTGATGCGAACCACCTTCGCCGGCAAAACCAAAATTGAAATCGGCCGCTTCAAAGGCCTCGGCGAAATGGCCCCACAGCAACTGCGCGAAACCACCATGGACCCGGCAAAGCGCACCCTGATGCGGGTGGTACTGCCGGAGGGCGTGGACGCCAAAGCCGCCGTCGCCGACCTCGTAGAACGCCTGATGGGCCGCAATCCGGAACACCGCTTCGCCTTCATCCAGGCCCATGCGGAGCGCGTGGATGCGGAGGCACTAGACGCCTAGAGCCTCCGGCGGCTGGGGCCAGCGTTGGGGGGCGGACGGCTCGAAGCGGGACGAGCGTGGGCGTCGGGTTTTCGCCGCGAGCGAGGCTCGCGCTGTGGGCCGAGGTGGTCTGGTTGTGGTCTCGTCGATCACGGGGTTGGCGCTTTCGACGATCGGGCGCGGCATGAAGGACCTTGATTCTGCCCCTCCTCCTC
>JAYUUE010000411.1:0-2463 GCA_043754785.1 Polymorphobacter sp.
GGGCTGGCGCAATAACGATCGATTTCGCTGGTCACCGCACCCTTCGAGCGCCCGGTTTCGGCGACCATCGTGCCCACCGCCTTGTCGCGGCTCCAGCGCAGGGCGTGCAGCCCCGTATCGACGATCAGTCGCACGGCGCGGAAGCGCTGCGCATTGAGGTAGCCAAGCCGGCCGAGCGGATCTTTGGCGTAATAGCCGTCCTCATCGACAAGCTGTTCGGCATAAAGCGCCCAGCCTTCGACAAAGGCATTGAAGCCGATCAGCTGCGCCATCGGCGAAGCCAGCTCGGGGTGTTCGGCGAGAAACGCACCCTGCCAGGCGTGGCCGGGAATGGCCTCGTGCGCAGTCAAGGACGCCAGCGTCCATTCCGGCCAATAGTCCATCTTTTTCAGGTTGATGTAATAGATTGCGGGCCGCTTCCCGTCCGGGCTGGCGAAGTTCATGTAACCCAGCCCGGCGCCGGCCTGAATATCGATCGGCACGCGCTTGACCTTCACATCGGCGCGCAACCCCAGCTTTGAAATGCGCGGCAGCCGCGGGCGGATGGCGTCGATATGGCCCTGGACCTGCGCCAGCACCTTGGCCCGGCCGGCGTCGCTATCGGGCTGCAGAAAGCGCGGGTCATTGTTCAAAGCGGCGGTGCGGTCGCCGACGCTGCCCTTGGTAAAGCCCTGGGCGCGCAGGATCTTGTCCATTTCGGCGGCGATGGCGCGGTTCTGCTCCCAGCCGGTCTGGTGGATTTCGGCAGCGGTAAGCCGCGTCGTCGTCTGGCTTTTGAGCAAATATTCGTAATAGGCAGCGCCATCGGGCAGCTTCCACACCCCGGCATCGCTGGTCGGTTTCAGGGCCTTCAACGCCGCCATCTGGCGGTCGAGCGCCGGGTAGATTTTTTCCGCCACCAGCGCGGTCGCTTCGGCGGTCGGATCGGGCAGGCCGAGTTTTTTGGCGCGGGTGGCGAGGGAGCGCACGAATTTGGAATCGGCAGCCGGCACGGCGCGCATCACCGCCTGCTGGCCCAGCGTGTTGGCGATTATGAAGTCCGGCGGCACCACGCCCCTGCCGGCATCGGCGGCAATCTGCGCGCTTTCATCGTCCAGTTGGCGCGACACCTGGCCCAGCCGGCTGAGATAGGCTGCTGCCCCCGCCGCATCTTCGACACGGTGATAGCTGTCGAGGAACTCGGCGGCCTGAGAATAGGTGCCGCCTTGCTGGCTGACGACATAGGGGATGCCGCCGCTGGTGCCGGATTGTCCGAACGGAAAACGCTCGCCCTCGGTGGACGTTTGCAATGCCCAGGCGGCAGCGTCGTAGTTATTGATATCGGCACCCACAAGGCGGGCGCGCGGGATGGTCTTGAGCAGCGCCGTGTTGGCGGCGTTGATGCGGCGGTCTTCGGCGAGGCCGGCGGGCGAAATGTCGCTGAGGCGGGTGGCGAGCGCCGCATTGGCGCCGGTATCCATGCCGAGCAAAGTCGCCTGTTCGGGGCTGCGCTGGATCAGCTTGTCGGCGATGGTCTGAAGGGCGGCGGCCAGCTGCGGATCGCGCGGGGACGCGGTGGCGGCATCGGCAGCAAAGGGCACCACGGCCATTGCGCCAAGTGTGGCGGCACCGCCCAACAGGCTGCGTCGGCTGGGGTTGGTCATATTCATCAAATTTTCCCGGGAACTGGGGTTTCGGTTGCGGCGCTATGGGTCACACTGCGTAACCGGCGGGCAAACAGCAAGCGGTCGGCGCCCTTGAAGCCGAAATGCCAGATGATGCCGCCGTAAACGCCGACGATGGCGATGAGGCCGAGCGACAGTTGCACCGGTTCCGGCGTGCGCAAGACCAGCAACCCGGTGGCAAACGCCGCCGCACCGGCGCCGAGCATCGACCAGCGCCAACCGGCGACCGGGTGGCCGAGCGTGCCAGCGAGCAGCCGCGATTTGACCACCGACAGGAACAATGCCGAGACGGCCAGCCCGGCCGCCGCCCCGACGCCGCCCCCGAATGCATCGGTGCGCGGCACCAGAACGAGGCTGATGGCGACCTGGATGGCGATGCCGGCCAGCGACCATGCCAGATTGCGGCCGCGCGCGACATAGATCAGCGCCGATTCGGCCACCGCCGCCTGCGCTGCCAGCAATTCGGTAGTCAGCAAGACCGCCAGCACCAGCGCGCCGCTGGCGAACGCCGGGCCGAACAGGCCCATGCCGGCCTTGCCGGTCATCCCCAGCGCCAGCACGACGCCCAGTTGCGCGGCGCCGACCCAGAAGCTGATCTGGCAGACATGGCCGGCGACCTGCGCCGTGTCGCCGGCGGCGAGGTTGGTGGTCAGCACCGGGGCCAAGATCGGGTCGAAGCTCGATTTGAGGCGCTGTGGCAGCGAAGCGATTTGCTGTGCGACATAATAGATGCCGACGATTTCCGGCCCGGCAAAGCGCCCGAGGATGAAGATATCGAGGCGGCGCGCGCCCCATTCGG
>JAYUUE010000412.1:0-2442 GCA_043754785.1 Polymorphobacter sp.
TTTCGCCTGCAACAGGCGAGCGGTTGGAACGGTGCGCCGCCGCCGCTGTGGATGGCTTGGATGGCCAGTGTGCACGTCGAACAAGCCAAGTTCGTCGCCAAGCCCGAGAAGCCCCGGCCGCCGATCGACCCTGCCAAGGCAGCGGAACGCGCGGCGCATCAGAAGGCGGTGTTGCCGATGAAGATTTTCACCGTCGCACTCGCCGCGGCGCTGGCGCTCTCGGCGCTGCTTGGTGCAGCGATCGCGCTGAGCATGAAATCGACGCGGCGGATTTCGGTGGTGATGCTGATTGCCGGCGCGGTGCTGCCGATTTTGCTGCTGGCTTAAACGGCGTAAACTGCGCGTTCGAACGCCGACAGCACCGCCAGCGCGCTGGGGTCAGCGAAGGGCAGCAACTGCATCAGCAGCACCGCCGCGACATCGCTGGCCGGATCGAACCAGTAATAGGTGTTGCAGATGCCGGCCCAAGCGAGACTGCCCGCCGCGCGGCCATCAGGGCCCTGCTCCGGGTTGATCAGGAAGCCCAGCCCCCAGCCGGCAGTCATTTCAGGGAACCATTCGACCCGCGCGCTCATCGCCGGCATCGTCGTTTCCATGATCCCGGCGCGAAGCGTGCCGATCTGGTTGCGCGACATTTCGGTGATGGTTTCGGGCTTGAGGATTGTCACGCCATCAAGGCTGCCGCCGTTCAACAGCATTCGCACAAAACGCATATAGTCGGCCGCCGTGCCGCTCATGCCGCCACCGCCGGAAATGAACTCCCCGGCACCGCCGCCGATGTTGACCGGATAGGGGATCAGCGCGCCGTCTTCGCCGCGCGCGCTGTTGGTAACCAGGCGCGCCTTGAGCGCGTCGGTCAGGCCGAACACCGTTTCGGTCATGCCCAGCGGCCCGGTGATCTGGTCGGCGATATAGGTGTCGAGGCGCTGGCCACTCCTCGCCTCCACCGCCAGCCCTGCCCAGTCGGTGCCGACGCCGTAAGCCCAACCATCGCCGGGATCGAACAGCAGCGGCATGCGCAGGCTGGCCATGGTTCCGGGCGGTGGCGCGCCTGCGGGGCCGCGGGCGCGCGCCAGTTCGGCATGGACGAAGTCATAGCCCAGGCCCGAGGTATGGGTGAGCAGATGGCGCAGCGTGATCGGTCGCACGGCGGGGCGGGTCTGGACGCTCCCGTCGGAGCCAAAGCCGGTGATGACCTGAGGGTCGGCGAGATCGGGGAGCAGCGCACCCAGTGGTTCATCGAGCGACAAGGCGTTTGCCTCGACAAGCTGCATGGCGGCGACCGACACGATGGCCTTGGTCATCGATGCAAGCTGGAACACGCTGTCGCCAGCGAGCGGCGCACCAGCACCATCGCTGCCAATCACGATGGTCTGATCCACGCCGGCACGGTTGCTGACCATGGCAACGGCGCCCGCAATGCCGGCGCCAGCCAGCGCAGCCCCAAGCGTATCTGCGATCGTCATATGGTCTCCCCTTGCCGCTTCACGCTTCCGTATCCGGCCAGTCGGCAAGGAAGTTGATGTTGGCCATGGCGATGGGGCGACCGCGGTCGAACTGCCAGGCGCGGCTGCTGACATTGATGATGCGGCGGCCAAGCCGCGTCACTTCGGCGGCGGCGATGGTGTCGACCGGCGTGCCTTCGCGCATGAAATCGGCGGTGACGGTGACCGGGCGCAAGCGCGGCATCCGGTCCGCATCGGCCAGAGAACCCTGCTGCGCGACGATCACCGCCGCCAGCCCGGCGATCTCCAGCAATCCGGCGATGGCACCACCGTGCAGGCGGCCGGGGGCGCCGACGAGGCCGATGCTGAACGGCATGATTAGCCGCACCTCGCTGTCATCCTGTTCGAAGTGCAGATCGAGCAGTCGCGCATAAGGCAGCATGTCGAGCCGGCCGTGGCGTTCGTCGCGCAGTGCCCGGGCCAAAGCCATGCTCGTCATGGCGCTTCCCCGGTCGATGCGGTGCTGGTCATGCGGCTGCTGCAGCGCGTGGCGGGATGATAAAGGTGCCGGCCATGTTGGCGATGGGGCGGTCCGGGTCTCCATCATGGGCGACGCCGCGCACAAAGGCGATCTGGCGCGTCAGACGATAGCAGGTGGCGCGGCCGACAACGGTCGCGCCGGGCGCCGGGCCGCGCAGGTAATCGAGGCGCAAGTCGATGGTGGCGATGGGCAGGAACTCGCCCAATGCCATGTGGACCGAAAAGCCGGCGGAATTGTCCATCAGCGTGAAAATCGCACCCGAAGCGATGATGCCGTAATCGGGATCGGCAAGCTGTTGTTGGGCAAAGGGCATTTCGAGTTCAGCCCAATCCGGACCGTGGGCGCGATAGACGATGCCGACCGCCGACAGATGGGGCACGCCGGCGAGGAAGCGCTGGACGAAGCGCTGCTGGCGTCCGGCGGGGGTCAACTGTGGGCGAATATCGTCGCTCATGC
>JAYUUE010000413.1:0-2438 GCA_043754785.1 Polymorphobacter sp.
AAAAATACCCCGATGTAGAGGTGGAATTGGCGCAGCGCGCGCAAAGTCTGAGGCCTCATGGCGTTTCCAATCGCATGCGTATTGACGCTGCGTGCGCCGCCAATCCCTCGACATCGGCAATTCTGGCGCCCGCTTCACCAATCACTGCCAGCCCGTGCGGCCCGCAATCGAGAAAGGTCGTGCGCTTCATGAAATCGACGACCGAAAGCCCTGAGGCGAAGCGCGCGCGGCGACCTGTGGGCAGCACATGGTTCGGCCCGGCAAGGTAATCCCCGGCGGCTTCCGGCGAGTGGCGACCAAGGAAAACCGACCCGGCGTGACGAATTCGCGCGAACAGCGCCTGCGGATCGTCAATCATCAGCTCGACATGTTCGGCCGCCAGCGCATCGAGCAGCGGCAACGCGGCATCAAGGCCGGGTAGTGTGATGATGACGCCGAAATCGTCCCAGCTCTGCCGCGCTACCGGGGCTGTGGCAAGCGTTACCAGTTGGCGCTCCACCGCCCCCGCCACCGCATCGGCTTCGGCGGCGCTGGTGGTCAGCAGGATCGATTGCGCCACCGGGTCATGCTCGGCCTGGGCGAGCAGGTCGGCGGCGATCCAGTCGGGGTTGGACTTGCCGTCGGAAACGATGACAACCTCCGATGGCCCGGCGATCATGTCGATGCCGACGACACCGTAAAGCTGGCGCTTGGCCTCCGCCACCCAGGCGTTGCCCGGGCCGGTAATGACATCGACCCTGGGCACCCGCGCCGTGCCCAGCGCCAACGCCGCCACCGCCTGCGCACCGCCGATGCGAAACACGCGCGTCACGCCGGCCAGCCGCGCCGCAGCGAGCACCAACGGGTTGGGAATGCCGCCAGGGGTCGGCGTCACCATGATCAGCCGCTCGACCCCGGCAACCACGGCAGGGATGGCATTCATCAGCACGCTCGACGGATAGGCCGCGCGGCCACCCGGCACATAAAGCCCGGCGGCTTCTACCGCGCTCCAGCGCACCCCGGTGCGGACGCCGGCGACATCGGTTTCGTCATTGTCAGTGGGGCGTTGGCGTTCGTGAAAAGCCCGAATACGCGTCGCGGCCAGATCGAGCGCGGTTCGCAGGTCAGGCGCCAGCCCGGCCAGTGCCGCGTCGAGTTCGGCAAGCGGAATTTCCCAGCCGGCAGCATCCAGATCGACCCGGTCGAACTTTGCTGTCAGGTCGGCGACAGCCTCATCACCCCGCGCCCGCACATCGGCGATGATCGCCGACACATCGGCGGCCACATCGGCATCACTATCCCGCCGCGCATCGACGATGGCGGCGAAGGCGGCGGCAAAGCCCGAATCGAGCGCATCAAGCCGCTGCGGCATCAGACTTTTCCACCAGTGAACGGATCGCATCGACCAACGGCACGACGCCCGGATGCGTCTTGAACGCGGCGCGGTTGACGATCAGCCGCGATGACACCTGGGCGATGATTTCGGCTTCCACCAGACCATTTTCCGCCAGCGTCTTGCCGGTGGAGACCAGATCGACAATGCGGCTGGCCAGCCCAGTCAACGGTGCCAGTTCCATCGCACCGTTGAGCTTGACGATTTCGGCCTGGATGCCTTGCGCCGCGAAGTGCCTGCGAGTGATCCCCGGATATTTGGTGGCGACCCGCACATGGCTGAGGCTGCGGATGTCCGCGGTCAGCGTCGCCGGTTGCGCCACCGACAGCCGGCAATGGCCGATGCCCAGATCAACCGGCGCATAGAGTTCGGTAAAGGCGAACTCCATCAGCACATCATTGCCGGCGATGCCGATTTCCGCCGCGCCGAACGCTACGAAGGTTGCCGCGTCGAACGAGCGGACGCGAATGATCCGCACATCGGCGCGCGAGGTGGCGAACATCAGCTTGCGCGAGCTTTCGTCGCTGAAGTCCGGCTCGGGCACGATTCCCAGCCGCGCCAGCAGCGGCAACGCCTCCTTGAGGATGCGGCCCTTCGGCAGGGCAAGGGTGATCGGACCGAGCATGGTGCGGCGCTTAGCGGCTAGCGCGCCAAAACGCCACTGGCGTCAATTGCCGCGCAACAGCTTGACGATCGCTGAAAAATCCTGCGCCGCGCCGCCATTGTTGGCGAACAGCTGGTACAGCGCTTCGGCCTGCACCCCCATCGGCACGCTGGCGCCGGCGGTGGTGGCAGCGGCAACGGCAAGCTTCAAATCCTTGAGCATCAGCGCCGCTGCGAACCCACCCTGATAGTCGCGGTTGGCAGGTGACGTCGGCACCGGCCCGGGGACGGGGCAATAGCTCGTCATCGACCAGCTTTGGCCGCTGGCTTTGGACGAAATGTCGAAAAAGGTCTGCGTATCGAGGCCGAGCTTTTCGGCGAGCACGAACGCTTCCGCCGTCGCGACCATCGTCGCGCCAAGGATCATGTTGTTGCAGATCTTGGCGGCCTGCCCCATGCCCGC
>JAYUUE010000414.1:0-2435 GCA_043754785.1 Polymorphobacter sp.
CCAACCACCCGGGACATTATCCTGAAAGGGTGGTTGGACGGGGGCGCGGGCTGGCACCGCCTCCGCCTGCGACCTTAGCGCATCAAACCCAGCCCGCAAGTTCCCGTGCCAGTAAAGTGCGCAGCATTTCCACCCCGGTGTCGCTGGCATTGAGGCACGGCAGATAGGCGAAGTGGGTGCCGCCGTGTTCGATGAAGGTGTCGCGTCCCTCCATCGCCACTTCCTCCAGCGTCTCGAGGCAATCGGCGGCAAAGCCAGGACAGACCACGGCGATGCGATGGATACCCTGCTCGGCGAGCCCTTCGAGCGTCGCGTCGGTATACGGCTTCAACCATTCGGCGCGGCCGAAACGCGATTGGAAGGTCACCTTGACCGGCATGTCGAGCGCATCCTGCAACAGCCGCCCGGTTTTCTGGCACTGGCAATGATAGGGATCACCCTGGTCGAGCGTGCGCTGCGGCATGCCATGAAAGCTGGTGACAATCAGTTGAGGCACGAAATCGAGGCGCCCCACCCCGGCGCGAACGCTGTCCGCCAGCGCGGCGATATGGTCGGGATTGTCATAATAGGGCGGCAGCGTGCGCAGCGCCGGCTGCCAGCGCCATTCGGCGATTGCTGCATTCGCTGCATCGACGACGGTGGCGTTGGTGGCGGCCGAATATTGCGGGTACATCGGTGCCAGCAGGATGCGGTCACAGCCCTGCGCCATCAGCGCTTTCAACTGTTCCGGAATCGACCGCGTGCCGTAACGCATCGCCCAATCGACAACGACATTAGGGCCGAACGCGCCCTGCAACGCCATTGCTTGGGCCCGAGTGATCGCGGTGATGGGAGAGCCTTCGGGCGTCCAGACCTTGGCGTAATTCGCTGCCGTCGTGCGCGGCCGCAGGTTGAGGATCAGCAGCTTCAGGATCGGTTGCCACAGGAACGCAGGGATTTCGATGACGCGCTTGTCCGACAGGAATTCCCCCAGGAAACGCTTGACCGACGGCACATCAGGGCCGTCGGGCGATCCCAGGTTGACGATCAGCACACCGACCTTGCCGACGCGGACGGCGGGGTGGTCTGCGCTGCGCAAAGACGGAGCGGGGAAGGTGCTGTTCATGCCCGTACCGGCTGATCGGGATACAGGGGAAGATCGCGGCGGCGCTGGCCGGTGGCGGCGAACAGCGCATTGGCGACGGCGGCGGCAATCGGCGGCGTTCCGGGCTCCCCGACGCCGCCGGGGTCTTCGGTGGAGGCGATGATGACGACATCGATGGCCGGTGCCTGCGCCAGTTTCAACGCCGGGTTGGTATCGAAATTGCGCTCATTGGCTTCACCGGCAGCAAAGCTGGTGCGGCCGTAGAGGGCGGCGGAAAGGCCGTAGTTGATGCCGCTCTCGATCTGGGCGCGGACGCTGTCGGGGTTGATCGTGCGGCCACAATCGACCGCCGCCCAGACGCGCGAAACGCGGAAGCCCTCGGGCGTCACCACCACTTCGGCGACTTCGGCAACGATACTGCCGAACGATTCGACCAGCGCCATCCCCCGGCCAACACCCGGCGATTGCAACCCCAACGGCCCGCCAGCCTTCAGCGCGGCGCGCAGCACGGCAGCGTGGCGGGGTTTGCCTTCGAGCATCGCTAGCCTGAACGCGCCGGGGTCGATTCCGGCACCATGCGCCAGTTCGTCGATGAAACTTTCGGTAATGAACCCCGAGAAGCTATTGCCCACCGATCGCCAGAAGCCGACCGGCACCGGCGATTGTTGACGATCATGGGCCGCCAGGCTGTGCGCGACGCGCATGTTGGCGATCGCATAAGGCAGATGCAGCGAGCCTTCGATTGCCGCCGCGCCCGTTTTGGGGTTGCCCGCCAGCTTCGGCAAGTTGCGCCCCATGACACTGCTGGCGACGTCGGGCACGGCGATATGGCTGTCCCACGACGTTACGCCCTTCGCCGTCGCGGCGCCCTTTAACCGCGCCGCTACAGCCGGCCGCCACATGTCGCGGCCAAAATCCGCCTCGCGGCTATAGATCAGCTGTACCGGCCGCCCCGCCGAGCGCGCGATGAGCGCCGCTGCGACCATGGCATCGGTTTCGATCTTGCGGCCGAAGCCGCCGCCGATCAGCGTCGGATAGACGGTGATGGCGCTGTCCTCGACGCCGAGCGCCCGCGCCACCGCCCAGGTGCCGAGCGTCGTCGATTGCGTCGGTGCCCAGACTTCGCAGTGGCTGCCGCTGATGCGCGCCGTTGCGGTCATCGGCTCCATACAGGCATGGGCGAGGAACGGCAGGGTGTAGTCGGCGGTAATGGCGGCTTTGCCCGAAGCCGCGGCGACATCGCCATCGTCCTGAACCAGGTCACCGGCGCCGTTGAGCGCCGCCTGCAACCCGGCCTCGATCCATGGGCCGGCGGGCTTGAGCGCGGCCTTGTAGGTCGGCGTCAGGCCTT
>JAYUUE010000415.1:0-2432 GCA_043754785.1 Polymorphobacter sp.
AGATATCGAAATGCTGGTCATCGGCGCCGGCAAAGCGTGCCAGCCACAGCACCGCGATGAACATGGCGACGACCAGAGCCACCACGACCGCGCCGACAATGGCATAGTTGCTGCGGGTTTCCATCAATCGGCCTTTTGTAGCGCCTGCGCGGCACTTGTGGCGTCTGCATCTGCGGCGCTGCCGCCGCTCTGGCCTGCGGCTCTGCCGCCACTCTGATCTGCGGCTCTGCCGCGGGGACCATTGAAATAGCTTTTCACCCAAGGGTGATCAAAGGTCATCAATTCGGCGATAGTGCCCATGGCGAGGACCTTTTTGTCGGCAATCACGGCAACCCGATCGCAGATGGCGTGCAGCGTATCAAGGTCATGGGTGATGAGGAAGACCGTCAGGTCCATGGTTTCCTTCATGCCCTTGATCAGATCGTCAAAGGCAGCGGCGCTGATCGGATCGAGCCCGGCAGTCGGTTCATCGAGGAACAGCAGCTGCGGATCCAGCGCCAGCGCGCGGGCGAGGCCGGCGCGTTTGCGCATGCCGCCTGAAAGCTCACTGGGGAATTTTGGCCCGGCTTCGGCGGGAAGACCGACCATGGCGACCTTGTAGCCGGCAAGCTCGTTCATGATATCGTCAGACAAGCCTAGGAACTCCCGCATCGGCACTTCGATGTTTTCGGCCACGGTGAGGGACGAGAATAGCGCGCCATCCTGGAACAATACGCCCCAGCGACGACGAAGCTCCCGCGCGGCGGCGCCGTCAAGGTGCGCGGTGTCCTCACCGAAGATTTCCACGCTGCCGGCTGCCGGGCGCTGCAGGCCGATGATCGATCGCATCAGCACTGATTTGCCAGTGCCCGAGCCGCCGACGATGCCGATGATTTCTCCGGCGCGCACATCGAGATCGAGGCCATCGTGGACGACATCATCGCCGAAGGCATTGCGCAGGCCGCGCACCCGGATGACGGGGGTTTCGTCATCGCCGAGCGTCGGTGCGAGGGTGGCAGCGGCCATTAGTTGTAGCCCAGCGCCGAAAAGAACACGGCGAAGAACGCATCGAGGACGATGACGGCGAAAATCGATTCGACTACGGCGCGGGTGGTGCGTTCACCCACCGATTCGGCATTGCCACTGACCTGCAGGCCCTGGAAACACCCCATCATGGCAATGATGATGCCGAACACCGGCGCTTTGATAAGCCCGATGACGAGATCGGACAGCGGCGTGACCTCCTGAATGCGGGTGAAAAAGGCAGCTGGGGGAATGTCGAGCGACACCCAGGCGAACAGCCCGCCGCCGAGGATCGCCATGCAGATGCCGTAAAAACCCAGCAGGGTGAGCATCAGCGCCATCGCGACAACGCGCGGGATGACCAGAACCTCGATCGGCGACAGGCCGATCGTCGCCAGCGCATCGACCTCCTGGTTAAGCTTCATCGAGCCGATCTGCGCTGCAAAGGCCGAAGCCGAGCGGCCGGCGACCATGATCGCTGTCAGCAGCACGCCAAGTTCCCGCGCCAACGAACGCCCAACCAGGTTGACGACGAAGATTTCGGCGCCGAACTGCCGCAGCTGGGTGGCGCCCTGCTGCGCGACGACGATACCGACGAGGAACAGCAACAGCCCGACGATGCCGAGCGCCGAAACGCCGATGGCTTCGCATTGATGGATGAAGGCGTTCCAGCGCAGCGTGCGGCGGCCAACCATGGTGGCGAACAGCACCAGCAGCGTGTGGCCAAGGAACGACAGGAATGCGCCGATGTTGTGCGAGGCCGTGACAAGGCCCACGCCGATGCGGCTGAGGCGATCGACGATTATATTGCCGCGCGGGATGCGGCAGGTGATGGCGACATCATTGGCGGCGACGACGGCGATCAGGCGCTCGGCCTCGGGGCTGGCATTTTCGATGCGGGTCGGCACGCCGGCGGCCGTCCAGTCGGCGGTGAGGCGGTGGATGATCCAGGCGCCGGCGGTGTCGAATGAGTCGACGCCGCCGAGGTCCACGGCAAGATCCGCCCCTGCCGGCGTTATGGCGCGCAGCGGTTCGATGATGCCGCCGATGCTCGCCATGGTCAGGTCGCCGCGCACGGCAATGCGGCGCGGGCCAGCGGCCGCCGCGTTGTTGCCGTCACCGGCGCTGTCTTCGATCGTCGGCATGGTCATCGCCTGCCATTGGTGCGGGATTGCCGCTGTTTGGGCAAGCGCTGGATTACTTTGGCTTGCGCCCGAACAGGTTCATCCGGCGCACCGCATGAAGGATGACCGCAGCCGCGCCGACCCACATCACAATGCTGATAAGCAGAATCACGATATGGGCGGTGGTCATGACGCGCAGTTTTGCGCGGAAATCCACTGTCTTGCCAATGAAATGTTGGCGGGAACGGACGTGCCTGAAGCGCGTTGCGGCTATGACAATGGCGCCTTTCCTCTTATTACTGTTCG
>JAYUUE010000416.1:0-2423 GCA_043754785.1 Polymorphobacter sp.
AACCCGACGCCCACGCTCGTCCCGCTTCGAGCCGTCCGCCCCCCAACGCTGCTTTATCCCGTGATGGTCGATCATCACACCCCGTTAACCCGCATCACAGTAAACGGGAATCAACACCACCTGAGTCACTGCGACGCACATACCAAATCGGCACCACGATTCAGTTGTCGTTGCGGATGTCCTAACGCCGCAAATGGCAGGGTGACGGCGAGTATCGTCAGCAATTCGGGGTCCGCGACGCTGGTGTTGCGCGGCACTGATGGGGCGGATAGCGGTTTTGTCGTCAGTGCGGCGGAGACGGCGGGGCAGGAAGGACTTGCCCGGTTTGCCTTTGCGCCGGGCAATGCTGTCATGACCCACACGGCCGCCGCCGCCGATGCCGCGCTGAGCATCGATGGCATAGCGGCGACGCGGAGCAGCAATGTCATCGATGATCTGGTGCCCGGCGTGCGGTTGCGGTTGGGCAAGACGGCGAGCGGGGTGACGCTTTCGGCGGCGCGCGATACGGCGGCGCTGTAGACGACGGTCAGTGATTTTGCCTCGACTTTGAATGCGATGCGCGGGCTTTTGAAGGATTTTCGCAAAGCGGCGGCGGGGACCGACCCGGCGGGCGCGCTGGCCGGCGATGCGACGGCGCGGACGATCGACCAGCGACTGCTCGGACTGGTGACGGTGCCGGTTGCGGCGGCCGGGGCGTTGCGGCTGCGTGACCTGGGGGTTTCGGTTTCGCGGACGGGGGCGATCAGCTTCGATGCGGCGCGGTTGGCGGCGCTGCCAGCAGCACGGCACGGCGATGCCGAGATCCTGATGCGGACGCTGTCGGAGTCGTCACCGGGTTCGGCAGAAAGCTTGCAGGCGATTGCCGCGCTGGCCGTGCCGGCGACGACCGGGCTGACACGTCGCAAGGATGGGGTGACGGCCGAGTTGGCCCGGGTTGAAGTGCGGCTCGCGGAATAGAAGACATCGTTGACGAAGCAATATGCGGCAATGGATCGGCTGGTCGCGGCGTCGAAGGCGGTGGGGGTGCAGCTGGATACGCTGATCAAGATGTGGACGCGGCAAAGCTGACGGGGTTCCTCCCCCTCAGGGGGGAGGCGACTCGCGCCGCTTGGCGCGGCGGGTGGGGGCCCATATGTGTCGGAACGTGTGGACCCCCACCCGGGCCTCGCTTCGCTCGTCTCTCGACCTCCCCCTGAGGGGGCGGACTATAGATTATAGCGCCATCGTCTTGGCGGTTTCGTAGTCGGCCTTCCCGTTGGGCGCGCGCGGGACTTTTTCGACGATGATAATGCGCTTGGGGGTTTTATAGCCGGCCAATGCTGTGCGGACATGCGCGCGCAGGGCGTCGGTGTCGGTGCCGGCGGGGGCTTCGACCACAGCCGTAACCGCTTGTCCCCAACGTTCGTCGGTGACGCCGAAGACCAGCGCGTCCTCGACCGCCGGATGGGTTTTGAGCGCCTCTTCGACTTCTTCGGGGAAGACTTTTTCACCCGAAGTGTTGATGCACTGGCTGCCGCGCCCGAGCAGGGTCATGGTGCCATCGGCCTCCAGAATCGCGAAATCGCCCGGGATCGAATAGCGCGTGTCGCCAACGGTGACGAAGGTGGTGGCGGATTTGGTTGCGTCACGCCAGTAACCGCGGGGGATCGGGCCGGCGCGGGCGATCCGCCCCATGATGCCCGACCCGGCGACGACGGGCTGCATGTTTTCGTCGAGGATCAGCGTGCGGCCATCGTTGATGAAGCGGGTGGGGGCGCCGGCGTTTTCGCTGGTCTGCACCGAGGCGCCGAGGCCAAGGCCTTCCGACGAGCCGAGCGAATCGATGATCATCATGGCGGGCGCGTGCTTGAGCAGGGCGGCCTTGACTTCGGCCGACCACATGGTGCCGCTGGAGATCATCACATTGAGCGACGCGATGCTGCCGTGGCCGGCGTCGAGGGCGCGCAGCAGCGGCCGGGCGAAGGCATCGCCGACGATGACGGCATAGTTGCAGCCGTGGCGGGCGCAGGTTTCGACCGCCAGTTCGGCCTCGAACCCTTGGCCGGGCAGCGTGACGACGGTGCCGCCGCGGCTCATGGTGGCCAGCGCGATGATGAAGCCGGTGCCGTGCATCAGTGGCGGCATCACCAGCGCGGTCTGGCGGCCGACGCCGGCGCGCACATTGGCGAAATGATCAGCCAGGCTGGCGGGTTGCGGCACCGCCTGGCCGGTGTTGATAAGTTCCCACAACGCCCATTGGTCCCACATCACGCCCTTGGGCATGCCGGTGGTGCCGCCGGTGTAGATGAACAGCATGTCGTCGGGGGCGTGGACTTGAGCTGGCAGCGCCTGCCCGGATTCGGCGACGGTATCGAAATCCTGAGCGAAATCAGCTGTAAGCCCGCCGACTTGCAGGAACAGCTTCACATCAAGGCGGTGGCGGA
>JAYUUE010000417.1:0-2415 GCA_043754785.1 Polymorphobacter sp.
GGTTACAGTTTCATATCGCGCCGGCAACACCGAAAACGCCGCGCGGGCAATGCGGCCAACACCGGTGGCAACATTGTAGTAGCGCGTTTGCGCGACGAACAATTCCACCGAATCTTGATGGAAATTGGCGGCATATAGCGCCGTTCCCTGGATATCGAGCGCCTTGACGAGTCGATCGCGTTCTTCCCCGGCGGCGGGAATAACCGTCGCGCCCGTTGCCAGCCCCAGGTTGCCGCTGCGCGGCTTTGCACCCGCGTCGACACTTGTCGGCACCACCGCCGCTCCCCCCAGTGGCACGGCGCCCCCGGCCGGAATCGGCTGGGCATCGCGCCCGATCGGCGCGCCCGGCGGATCGAATTTGGGTGGCACGGTGGCGCGGTGGAAATTGGTCGTCGCCGTCAGCGTCAGCCCGAAACGATTGCCGCGTTCCAGACTGGCAGTGGCGTTGAGCCATGGCAATATGCGGTAATCGACTCCGACATTGATCGGCGACGACACCGGCTGCGGGTTGTTCAATGCTTCCTGTTCATAGCTGTTCGAATCATACTCCACCTTCAGCGTCAGGCCGCGGATCGGAGTCGTATATTGGATGCCCCCAAAGAAAGCCGCGCGCGGCCCCTTGAAATAGACGTTGTTGAAGGTACCGCCGCCAGGGGTGAAGCGCGCGCGATTCTCGAAACTGCTCGAAATATAGGTCAATGGATTGCGGATATGACCGCGCGAGCCAAGGTTGCCCCAGGCAATGCCGAAGGTCGCGTCCAAAGGCCCGAAACTTTTGCTGGCAACGATATATTCCGAGCTGAACAGCCCGGTGCCGATGAAATCCCGTGCTCCGATGGCCAGCGCCGGGCGCAGGCCGCCTTCGTCGAGCAGCTTCAGCTTGACGTCGAAACCGCGGTCCTTGAACGACTGGTTGCCGCTGAAATTAGGAACATCGGAATAAAGCCGGTTGTTGACGGACGTGTAGCGCAGCGTCGCCTCCAGCCATGGCATCGCCTGCATCGTGACAAAATAGCGATCATAGGGATCGACATGGTTGTAGCCGGCAGTGAACTGGCCATCGCGGGCAAAGCGCGCCGTGGGTGTCTGCAATAGGCCGACCCCGCCGAAATCATTGGTCAGCGTCGGGACAGGATATGGGTCGAACGGGGCTGCCCGAGCCTGTGTGGTGGCAAAACCGAGCAGCGAAGCGCTGGACAACAGCCGCACGACCGACGCAATGCGGCTTGGGAGGGGGGGGCGAATATGAGGATTGGACAAAGTCGGCCGGGCAAACGTCACAGTGCAACTCACTCCAAATCGCCTTCCCAACGCGCGGCGGGTCCCATATAGCCAAGTTGCATCGATGTGCCAGCGCAACCGTTCGCTTACCGCATCAACGTTCGGGATATTTTCATGGCCACCTCATTCAGCCGCCGCCATCTGCTGGTTTCCGCGGGCGCTCTTGGGCTCGCGTCATGCGCCGAGGACGTCCGCAAGACCTCGCCATTCTGGAGCACGGTGACCAACACAAGGCCGCAGAAGGCCGATGATGAGATCCGTGCCTATGCCGAATCGCTGGCGTATGCCTCGATGCTTTTCTGGTTCGATGGCCAGTCACGATCGCTGATCGTGCTCGGCCGCCGCGAACCTAATGAAGGATTGACCTGGTTCACTGCAGAAAAGCAGGCCGTGACGACCTTTGGCCCCTTCATCACCCAAGCGATCGGCACCGAAGTCGAGCTGCGCCGCACCGATTTCGGCGACGGCTGGTCGGTCGATGTCCGCCGCCTCATCGGCAAGACGCTGACCCGGCAAACCCTCGTTGCCCACCACGGCAAGGAAGCGACCGCGACGCTCAAATCAAGTTTCCACGATGCCGGGTTGGTAACGATCAATGTGCTGGGCAAGACCATGACGGCGCGGCGAATTGACGAATCGATGGTCGCCGATAACCGCGTTCCCATCCTCAACAGCTATTGGATCGACCCGCTGACCGGGGATTGGCAAAAGACCCGGCAACAGGTCATCCCGATGCTGGCGCCGGTTAACACGGCGCTCCTGAAATCACCAACAGCCTGACAGCCGTCGGCCCGCGCCGACGGCCGTGCCACTTTCAAGCGAAACTGACCAACACAACAAAAGGCCCCGGTGCTTGCGCACCGGGGCCTTTTGAGTGGCTCAAAACATCAACGCGTGCTGGTGGCAGTCGAAGTCGAAGTGGCTGGGGTCGTCCTCGTCGTTGTCGCCGTCGTTGTCGTTGTCGCCGTCGTTGTCGATGTGGTAGTCGGCGGCAAAACCGGCGGCAGAACTGGCGGCACCACAGCGACGGTATCGAGGCCATCATTGCCACCCGTCACCGCGACGATGATGGTGGCGAGCACGATCGTGCCGACAACAATGCCACCGGCCAGATTGCTGCGCGCTGCGGCAGCG
>JAYUUE010000418.1:0-2409 GCA_043754785.1 Polymorphobacter sp.
TCCGTGCCACCGGCGGGCGTTATGAAGTGCTGCGCCCCGGCCAGCCCACCGGCTTCAACCCGCTGGCGCTGCCCGACAGTCCGGGCAACCGGCGCTTTCTCGTCGAATGGGTGGAGCGGCTGCTGACCAGCGATGCGCCGCTCGACGCGACAGACCGCGAAATCGTCGCGCAGGCCGTCGACGCCAATTTCGACCAGCCGCCGGAGCTGCGCCGCCTGCGCTGGTTCCGCGAATTGCTTGCCGGCGCCAACCGCCCGGCGGCCGGAGATCTCGCGCATCGGCTCGGGGCGTGGACCGATAGCGGCGAGCGCGGCTGGCTGTTCGACAATCCGGTCGACAGCCTTGATCTGGAGCAGGCCAATATCGGCTTCGACATGACGCAGATCCTCGACGATCCGACCAGCCGCACGCCGGTCATGATGTATCTGTTTCACCGGGTCGAGGAACGGCTCGACGGCACGCCGACGATCATCGTCGTCGATGAAGGCTGGAAGGCGCTGGATGACGATGTGTTCGTGGCGCGCATCAAGGATTGGGAAAAGACCATCCGCAAACGCGGCGGCATCGTCGGCTTTGCAACGCAGAATGCCCGCGACGCCATCGACAGCAAGATCGGACCCGCCATCATCGAGCAGGCGGCAACCCAGATCTTCATGCCCAACCCCAAGGCGCAGGCCAGCGATTACCGCGATGGCTTTGGTCTTTCGGCGCATGAACTCGACCTTGTCCGCAGCCTGCCCGACACCTCGCATTGTTTCCTCGTCAAGCATGGCAATGACAGCGTCATCGCCCGCCTCGACCTGACCGGACTCGATCGCATCCTCGCAGTGCTATCGGGCCGCGAATCGACCGTCCGCATTCTCGACACGCTGCGCGCGCAACTGGGCGACGATCCTGCCGACTGGCTGGAGCCATTGCTCGCAGCGGTTACCGGGACGCCGCGCGCATGATTGCGGCCTGCCCGGGCGGCATCGACCCTTCGGCGCTGGCCCGCGACGTGCTGGCCAGCGCCGATTGCCTAATTTCGGCGCAGGTCGAGCAGGGCTATGCCGCGCTGCTTGCCCCCGGAGGCGGGCTGGCGACGGCGTTGACCATCGCGCTGACGGTCTATGTCGCAATCTTCGGCTATCGGCTGATGCTGGGGCTTTCGTCGCTGACGCTGGGCGAAGTGGTGCCGCATTTCATCAAGATCGGCGTCATTCTGGCGCTTGCGACCAGCTGGCCGAGCTATCAGACACTGGTCTTCGACCTGTTGTTCAACGGCCCGCAGCAATTGGCAGGCCTGATGATGCGCCAGACATCGGGCGCGGCCGGATCGGGTGACGTGCTGCTGGCGTTGCAGGCGGTGTTTGACCGGCTGACCGATGCGGCCGGCGATGCCTGGGCCCAGACAGCCGCGTTGCCAGCGCCCCCGACAGCGCCGCCTGCTGCCGTTTTGCCGGGCCTGGCCCCTCCGCCATCCGCCATCCCGCCGCTGCCGTTCGCCCTTGGCGCACCGCAGTTCGTCGCCGTGCTATTGTGGATCAGCGCATTGGTGCTGATGGCGATGAGCCTCGGTGTGCTGCTCGTCGTCCGGATCGTGCTGGCTCTGCTGCTCGTGCTGGGGCCGGTGTTCATCGCGCTGGCGCTGTTCCGTCCCACGCGCGGCGTTGCCGAAGGCTGGTTGCGCACCACTGTCAAGTTCGCGCTGGTACCGTTGTTCGCGCTGCCGCTCATCGCTGCCATCGTCGCTGTGCTGGCGCCGCTCACCGCCGATCTGGGCAACGCCCCGGTAACGACGGTGCGGGATGGGTCGGCGCTTCTCATCCTGCTCGCCGTCATGGTATTCGCCGCTGTGATGGCGCAGGCGGCGCGGCTGGGGGGCAGTATCGCCGGCGGCATTCGTTTGCCGCGCGGCAGCACCGCCGCAGCGTCCGGTGACCCAGCGCCGGCAGCCAGCACCCGCGACGTGCCGACGGCCCCGATGACAACTCGCGCACAGGCCATTGTCCGCGCCATCGATGCCGGTGACCGGCGCGGCGGCGCTGCGGCCGGCGATGCGCCGATCACCGTTGCCGCCACCCGCATGATCACCGCCGCCGCGCCCGCCACGGCGGCACTGGCCGATACCGCCAACCGCCTCGGCCAGGGCTATCGCCGCCTCGCCGTGATACCGAGGACCTGACATGGACCGCCCCGTCATCTCCCCCGCCGCCGATCGAAAGGCCTATTACGCCGACGCCGCCTCGTGGAGCGCCGATGTCAACGGCGCGCTGCGCGCCTCGCGGCGCCGCGCCTGGTGGGTGGCGGGGGTGGCGGCATTCATTGCCGCCTTGCTGGCGATCGCGCTGATCATTTTGATGCCGTTGAAAACCGTGGTGCCCTACACGATCACCGTTGATCGCCAGACCGGCGCTGCACAATTGGCGC
>JAYUUE010000419.1:0-7069 GCA_043754785.1 Polymorphobacter sp.
CGCCCGCATCATCGAGACCGCCACCCGCGTCCGCATCGCGCTCGCCAGCGCCTGCCCCGATGCGGCGCTGTTCCGCCACGTCGCCGTCAGCTTGCGCGCTGCCAGCCCATAGCCGGCGCGGCCGTGCCGCCGATCGAACCCATCCTCACAACCATGCCAGCACCCGAAATCGCGCCGTTCCTGGGGCCACCGGAAACTGCGGCCAGCGTCAGCCGAAAGGCCTCAAATCAGGTGGCCAGCCACCAAGCCGGGCGCCTAATGAATAAGACGGGTTAGCAACCGCGCACTACAATCTGGAAGACCTTTGACCAGTTCTTCCCAGTGACGAAGAGCCGATCTGTGTTAGCGTCGTAAGCGATCCCATTCAGAACGGATTCTTTTCCGGGCGCTTCAGCCATTTGGCGCAATCCGGTAAGGTCTATGACTGATTTAACGACGCCGGATTTTGGGTCGATACTTACGATTTGGTCTGTCATCCAAACGTTAGCGTAAACCTCGCCGTTCACCCATTCGAGTTCGTTGAGGTTAGATACAGGCGCGCCACCTGCTGTAACGGTGATTCTTCTTTCCACTTTCATGGTCAATGGATTGAGGAAGCGTAGAGTGGGACTGCCGTCGCTCAGGATCAAATGCTTGCCGTCCTGTGTAAGGCCCCAGCCTTCAGCGGCGTATGAAAACGTACCCGTTCGGCGCAGCGACTTGGCGTCCCACCGAAAACCTCTTCCGCCCTGCCAAGTGAGGCTCACAAGCTCGTTCTTCCATTTTGTGAGCCCCTCGCCAAAAAGCGACTGGGGTATTAATATGCTTTGAATCACGTTGCCGTCTTCGATCCGAACTCTCCGAATTGTCGAAGAGCCGACTATTCCCGTACTCTCGAAGAAGTAACCGTCAAAGTAGACGAGACCTTCGGTGAATGCGGCGGGGTCGTGCTGGAAGGTCTTCTGTACTTTGTAGGAGCAAGCTAAGGGCTGAGATGCCGAGGCCGCGCGACAAGCGAGCACGCTCAATAACACAGCCGCAATGGCGAGATACCGTCTGATCATGGCCAGTAATTCGCACAGACGGCTCGCCAATGCCAATGTCCGCAAGTGGACGTAAGCTGTCGTTCGCCGCAGGCGTAAGGAATGACCGCAACGTCCCAATGGCAGTCGTCTGGCGTTTGATCCGAAATCGACATTGTTGCCCGTCTTTTTAAAGTCCATCCACCGCCAGCAACGCGAACGTCGCCAGCCAATGTTCACCGGCATAATCACCAGCAATGTGCGGCAGGCCGGCGGCGCGATGCTCCTCGGCCGAGGAGCGAACGACGGCGCTCTCGCTGAGCCGGTCGGCGATGCCGGTCCAACACCAGGCCCGGCTCAGGTTCAGCCCATCGAGATGCGCGATCTTGCCGTCGCTGCGGTCGCTGACGCGCGCCGGGGTGAACAGGGTTGCGGGCAACCGCTGCCCGGCATCCGGCAGATAGTCTGCAAACCATGCCTGAAACTCTGCTTCCGGCAACAGCGTCGCCATCGCCAGCGCGGCCGTGAGCGTGGGTGAGAGGAACGCATCGCCATCCGGCTCGAACGCCTGCGCGGCCTTGTCGCCGCCGAACCAATCCCGCGCCCGCGCTGCCATCAGCGCCAGCAGGCCGGGATCACGGTCCTTTGCCCAATCGGCAATCAGCACCAGCGCAAACGCCGTGTTGCCATGGGCCCCGGTGCGGATCGGATAGGTCAGCAATGGCAGATACGCCCGCGTCCGCGCTGCAAACGCGGCTGCCAACGGCGCCAGCACATCGGCATAGCACTGGTCCCCGTGCCGCGCCGCCTCGGCGTGCAGCGCCAGCAGCCACGCCCAGCCATAAGGCCGCTCGAAGCCGCGCGAGGACGGCACCGCCAGATACGCCAGTTCCGCCGCCGCGTGTTCGGGCGTCAGGATGTGCGCCGCCAGCGCTCTCGTCTCCCCCGCCGCCGCATGGTTTGGAAACCGCCGCAGCAGCCGCAGCAAGAGCCACCAGCCATGGACGCAGCTGTGCCAGTCAAAGCTGCCGAAAAACATCGGGTGGAGATCGCGCGGCGTCTGCGCATCGCCGGGGCCGTCCAGCACGTGATCGAGCTTGTGCGGATACTCCCGCGTCACATGGCCCAGCGCGATCCGCGCCAGCGTCGCCGCCATAGCCTTGTCGAGAATCATCTGAACGCCAGTCCCCATATCAGCAGCGTGTTGATGGCGAGCAGCGGCAGCGCCGTCGCCACCTGCGCCTTGATAACGGCGCTGCGGTCATCAAGCTCGAGCAGCATCGCCGGCACGATGTTGTAGTTCGCCGCCATCGGCGTCATCAGCGTGCCGCAGAAGCCCGCCAACATGCCGATGGCGGCGACAATCGCCGGGTTGCCGCCCAGGGTGCCGACCAGCACCGGCAGGCCGACCGCGGTCATCATCACCGGAAAGGCGGCAAAGGCGTTGCCCATCACCATGGTGAATCCCGCCATGCCGAGCGTGAAGACCAGCACCGCGATAAACCGCGCCCCATCGGGGATGAAACCGCCGACGATGCCCCCGACGATGCCGCCGACGCCAGCCAGCGCGAACACCGCCCCCAGGCTGGCGAGCATCGGCGGCAGGATGATCGCCCAGCCGATCTGGCTGGCCAGCCGCCGTCCTTCCTGCAAGGGCGCCAGCGGTGGCGACCGCAGCCATGCACTCGTCACGATCACGGCGACGATCGCGCCGGCGGCGAGGCAGACGAGCGTTGCCTGTTTGGTGTCGATGAAACCGAGGCGCGGGGCGGCGAGCGTGCCGACAAGCGCCACCGACGGCACGATGAGCGCCGGCAGCAGCATCCGGTTGCCGCGCCGCGCCGCGCTCGCCGCGCGTTCGGCGTCGCTCGTCGTCGGCGGGTTGGCGCGGCCGACGAGGCCAAGGCCGCCAAGGCCGACCAGCGCCAGCACAATGACGCCATTGCCGAGATCACCGAGCCTGTCGCCGGCAAGGAAGCTGAGCGCCAGCAGGCCCCAGAAGGCGGCGCTTGTCAGCCGCTTTGGCTGGGCGCGATCGGCGAACGTCAGCAGGCTCCAGGCGGCAAAAACCAGCCCGGCAACGGTATAGACGAACGGCAACCCTAGCATTTCGGGCCGATCATTTGCGGTCCATCCGCAACAGCCGGGCACCGTGGATGATGAAGGCCGCCACCGCCGACGGGATCGCCCATACCGACAGCTGGAGTGGCGCGACGATGATTCCCTGGGTTTCAAGAAAGCCCTTGATGAGGAGGATCGAAGCGATGGCCAGAAAGATGTCTTCGCCGAAGAACAGCCCGACATTGTCGGTCGCGGCGCACATGGCGCGCACGTGCTGGCGGCCGGCGGCGGTTATGCCGGCATCGGCGCGCTCGGCGGTCGCCTCGGCCATTGGCGCGAGCAGTGGCCGCACCGTCTGGGCCTGGCCGGCGATCGTCGTCAGCCCCAGTGCCGCAGTGATCTGGCGGACAAGCAGATAGGCGAGGAGCAGCCGCCCCGTGGTCGCCGCCGCCATCTCGGCGATCATTGTTCGCGCCCGTTCGCGCAGGCCCGCGCGTTCGAGAAGGCCGATGATCGGCAGGATGATCCAGGGGACGCTGACATAGCGGTTGGTGTTGAACGCCTTGCCGAGCGCCGAGACCACCGCAACCGGCGTCAACCCGGCGCCGACGCCGCTGGCCAGCGCCGCCACAACGACCACCAGCAGCGGATTGATGCGCAGCGCAAAGCCGGCAATCAACACGGCGAGCCCGAGCAATGGCCACATGGAAGACGCCCCCTTTTTCGACAACTGTCATGACCGTAGCGAGCCGCGCCGGCGTTGCAATTGCGATGGCCGCAACAGTGGGGTAATCAGGCCGCGGTCAAAGGAATGCCGCATGAAGGCTATGCTCTGGGTTGCTGCCGTGCTGACGATCGGCGCGCCCGTCATGGCGCAGCGCCCGGGGCAGCCGCCGCCACTGCCTGCCGCCGCCCAGCCCGGCGAATCGCTGACCGATGCCGATATCGAAAAGTTGCGCGAGGGCCTGCGCGCCGACAAGCGCCAGACCACCGCCGAGACGTTGCAATTGACGGGCGCCGAAGCGGCGAAATTCAGGCCGGTCTATGATCGCTACATCGCCGACCTGACGCGCATCAACGACGCCAAATACACGTTGATCCAGGAATATTCGGAAAATTTCGGCCGCTATTCCGACAAGCAGGCGACCGACTTCATTCGGCGCTGGCTCGATGTCGACATCAAGGCGAGCCAGCTGCGCTCACGCTATGTGCCTATCGTCGGCAAGGTGCTGCCGGGCATCAAGGCCGCCAGTTTTTTTCAGATCGACCGGCGCCTGGCGATGCTGGTCAATCTGGGCCTCGCCTCGCAATTGCCGATCTTGCAGAGCCAGGGCGACCAGGTCGTGACTCAGTAACGCAGGTTTTTTGTTGCAGTGCAACATAACCCTTGTTTTTGGTCCGAAACAGCGCTATGTTGCATTGCAGCAAGAACGTGGAACCTGACATGACTGGCAAGGCAAGCGAACCCATCAAAAAACTGCGGGCCCCGCGGCCAGTAATGAACTCGGCGTCGATGTCCGGCCTGGTTCCTAGCCCTGCTCCTGCCCTGGTTGCAGAGCCGGCACCTGTGCTTGCTGACGTTCCAGTCGACGCGACTGCAATCTTGGCTGACACCACGACTGATACGGCGTTGGCGCCGCCGACCCCTTGGATATCGCCGCTTCCGAACCCGACCCCCACCAGCCCCATCCATAAGGAAACCATTATGGCCACTGCCTTTGAAACCAACACCGATACCGTCAAGCAGTTCAATGACAGCGCCGAAGCGGCGATGACCAATGGCAAGGCTGCCATGGAACAGGTCACCGCACAGGCCAAGGGCGCGGCCCAGGCCAGCATGAAGTCGATCGAGGAAATGACCGACGTCGCCAAGGGCAATGTCGAAGCACTGCTCGCTTCGGCCCGTCTCGCCGCTGCCGGCTTTGAAACTCTCGCCGCCCATATCGGTGACGTGTCGCGCAAGAGCTTTGAATCGACCACCAACGCCGCCCGCGCGCTGACCGCCGCCAAGACCCCGACGGAAATGTTTCAGCTGCAAAGCGATTTCGCCAAGACGCAGTTCGATTCGGCCGTGTCAGAATTTTCGAAGATGACCGAAATGCTGGTCAAGCTTTCGGGCGAAGTCATGGAGCCGGTGCAGAACCGCGCCGCCATCACCACCGACAAGATGAAGTCGGTGTTCACCAAATAACGCAGCGTTGCCTGCTGATTGAAAGAGGCGGGTGTGGCAACGCACCCGCCTTTTTTTGGATTTTTCTGCTCCCGCCCCCCGTCGGCAAGGCCGGTCGTTTCGCGGGGCAGGAGGGCGCAGCAATTCGCCACCCTTTTCTCAACGCACCTGCCGCCGTATATAGAGCGTCGCGCAGCCCAGCCGGAGCAGGCCCCTTTTGATCCATATTGCCCCCACAGCGAGCGACGACGACGATGCCGGCCGCAACGGTGGCGACAGGGGCGGCGGCAATGCCGGCGTCGGCGTCGCAACCAAGACCCGTACCAAGACCGCCAAGCCGGCACTCTATCGCGTGCTGCTGCTCAATGACGACTACACCCCCATGGAATTCGTTGTCCTCACCCTCCAGCGCTTTTTCAAGATGACGATCGAGGACGCGACGCAAGTCATGCTCCACGTCCATCAGCGCGGTGTTGGGGTTTGCGGCATTTTCACCTATGAAGTCGCCGAAACCAAGGTCAACCAGGTCATCGATTTCGCCCGCGAGCATCAGCACCCGCTGCAATGCACGATGGAAAAGGAATAGCGCCTGCGCCACTGCGCCGTATCGCGGATTGGTGCCGCACGGCCTAATCCCGCGACATGGCCGCGCTGACAAGTTTCCAACCCGGCATTCACGCCGTTATCATCGGCGCATCGGGCGGGATTGGCGCCGCGCTGGCCGATCTGCTCGATGATGATCGCGGTGTAGCCGCAGTGACCCGGCTGTCGCGGGCAAGCGGATTCGATTTGACCGACCCCGACTGTATCGGAGCGGCGGCGGCGGCCTTGCCCTCGCCGCCCGACCTTGTTGTCGTTGCAACCGGTGTCCTCCACGCCGATGGCCTCGTCCCGGAGCGCGCCCTGCGCCAATTGTCGGCCGACGCCTTCACGCGAGCGTTTGCGGTTAACGCCATCGGCCCGGCGCTCGTTGCGAAGGCCTTCCTGCCGCTGCTGCCCAAGCGCCGCAAAACCGTGTTTGCCGCGCTCTCCGCGCGGGTCGGTTCGATCGGTGATAACCGGCTTGGCGGCTGGCACGCCTATCGCGCCTCGAAAGCGGCGCTGAACCAGATCCTGCGCACCATCGCCATCGAGCACGCGCGCAGTAACCCCGATAGCATCGTCCTCGGTCTGCACCCCGGCACCGTCGACACCGGCCTTTCGCAGCCGTTCCAGCGCAATGTCAAAACGCTGTTCAGCGCCGCTGAATCGGCGGCACATCTGCTCGCCGTTATCGATGCGGCAAAGCCGGCGCAATCCGGGCGGGTCTATGACTGGCAAGGCGCCGAAATAACGCCTTAGCGGCGATTGCCGTTTCGTTGAGATACTCTCGCGCATCCCGATCGAAGTCGAAGGACGCACCCGAACGATCGGCTTGTCCAGCGATTTCGCTCGGGATGATGGTGTCGATTGGACTTGAACCGGAGTCAGCCTAAAGCGCCGGCATCATCCCCGGAATGCTGTTTTCATCGGCAATACCGGCTTCGAAAGACTTCGACGCATCCTGGCCGTCGGGCGTGTGGGCGCCGCCGACCTTGTCCTTGATGTCTGCGGGGGCCTTTTGCCCCAGCCACAGGGCCAGCCCGGCAAAGCCCAGCCCGATCACGATTGCCTTCATCATTTGTCGTCTCCCGAATATCCTCCCCACAACGGCACAGCTTTGCCGTGGTTCCCGCAGCGCTTGACCCGGTCGAGGCGAACCGTTGACAGCCCCTGCGCCGCCGCACATTCTGTGCCGCGATGGCTTGGCTCCCCGTTCCCGCCGATGCCCGCGATGCCGGGCTGGTGCGCGGCGTCG
>JAYUUE010000420.1:0-7044 GCA_043754785.1 Polymorphobacter sp.
ACACTGTCCCTTTCAAAAACGAAAGGCGGCGACTATTTGAACAGCCGGCGTCCCCCCGCCGCCTTGAAAGGAAACATCATGACGATCAACAGCGATAGCATTGGCGGCACGTTCAACGAAGCCGCCGGCAAGGTCGAAAACAAGGTTGGCATCGTGCTTGGGGATACCAGCACCCAGTTTGACGGCAAGGTAACCGAGCTGAAGGGCAAGGCCGAACAGGCCATCGGCAAGGGCAAGGAGCTGTACGAAAAGGCCAGCGAAACCGTTCGCGAATATGCCGACAAGGCCCCCGACCAGGTCCGCGAAGCCCGTGAAAAGGCCGCACGCCTTGCCGAAGACGCCAGTGCCAAGGCACGCCAGGCAGTTCAGGAACAGCCGATCGCAGTGTTGGCCGGTGGTATCGCGCTCGGCTTCGTGGTCGGCTGGCTGGTCAGCGGCCGCAAGTAAGCCGTTATTGCGCGGCGCCTGCAAGCAGGATGCCGCGCAGCAGACGGCGCGTTTCGGCGTCGATGATGCCGTCGAAACGCGCTGGTCTGAAGCGCCTTTGAAAGGCGCTTACAGCGGCGGCAGCGTCGCTGATATCATAACCATAGCGCGCCATTGCTGCCATTGTGCCAGCGTCGGTCCAGCCAGGATCGAAGCCGCCGCCGGGTATGGGCATTGCCACCCCGGCATGCGCAAGTTGCGGCCAATCGAATAATTCGCCCGGATCATCCTTGCGTGCTGGCGCAATATCGCTGTGGCCGACGACGTTTGCGGGCAGGACGCCGAAGCGGAGGGCTGCACTGGCAACCAGCGACAGCACCGACGCCATTTGTTCGGCGGGGAAGGGGCGGTAACCGAACTCGTGTCCGGGGTTTACGATCTCGATTCCCACCGACGCGCTGTTGACGTCTGTCACACCGCGCCAGAAACTTTTGCCAGCATGCCAAGCGCGGCTGGCCTCATCGACCATCTTTATCACCTGGCCGTCCTCGGCAACCACCCAGTGTGCGGAGACTTTGGCCGCGGGGTCGGCCAGCCGTTCGATGGCGGCTTCGGCGCTTTGCATGCCGGTATAGTGCACGACGATCATCGACACTGGCAGCTTGCGGGTGTCGAAGTTGGCGCTGGCCCGGTCGATTGGAGTCAAACGACTTCCCCATCGCGGGCACGCGCCGTGCGCAGCGTGATGATGCCGACGCCGACCAGCATCAGCGCGCCGCCGATCAACATCTGGCCGGTGATGGGAGTGTTGAACACGATGACGGCGATGATGACCGACAGCAGCGGCGTCGGCAAGGTCAGCGGTGAGACTGTGGCGACCGGATAGCGCTGGAACAGCCAACTCATGCCGCCATGGCCGAGCAGCGACGAGGCGAGGCCCATGTAAAGCACCGACGCCCAGGCGGTCCAAGACAGGTGCGGCATGGCGGCAAGGCGCTGCGGTTCGAAGATCCAGGCTGCCAGCCCAAGCACCGGTACGCTGACCGCTGCCAGCCAGGCGTGGATCGTCAGCACCGGCACGCCGGCGAGCTTGCGGAACAAAAGATTGCCGAACGCCCAGCACAGGGATGCCGCAACCGTCAGCCACAGCGCCAAGCTTTCATCGGCGATAGCCGGATCGAAGCCCATCACCGCAACGCCGGCAAAACACAACGCGACGGCAGTGATGCGCGGCCAGCGGATGCGTTCGCGGAAGATGATGACGGCGAGGATCAGGCTGAACGGCACCCCCAGTTGCCCGGCGATGGCGAGCGCCGAAATATTGTCGGCAAGCGCGAAGCTGAGCGCACCAAGCCCCATGAACAGCGCACCTGCCACGAGCCCGGTGACCAGCACCCAGCCCATGCGACCGGGCAGCCAGCGCAGCCATGGCGAGCAGGCGATGAGCACGACGACATAGCGTAGCAGCACGGCCGTCAGCGGACCCGCCTCGGTCACCGCCAGTTTTACCGGGACGATGTTGAAGGCCCAGATCAAATCGATCAACAGGATGAGCGCGAGGTGGCTGCGCTTCATCCGGACTTGTCCGTGACCCTGGCATAAGCGGCGTTGATGATCGCCATCCGGCTTTCGGTGACGCGAATGAATTCGGCCGGCACACCTTCGGCGAAGTGGCGATCGGGGTGATATTGGCGGACAAGGGCGTGATAGGCGCGCCGCAGTACGGCGGCATCGGCACCCGGGGCAACGCCGAGGATCGCCCAAGGGTCATCGGCGGCAGGCGCGGTGTGGCGGGCGCGGATCAGCGCCGCTGCGGCGGCATCGAAGCCCAGCCGCGCCGCGACGGCATCGAGATAGGTGATCTCCGCCGGGTGGAAACCATCGGTTTCGGCGATCAGCCACAAAGCATCGAGCAAGTCTTCAAGCAAGGGCGAGCCGGCGCCGAGCAGGGTCGCGGCCTGATCGGCGTAAGCTTGAAACCCGGCCATCGACGTTTTGGCAAGATCGTAGAAGCGCCGGGCGTTTTCGGCTTCGGCGGCATCGACGCGGAACAGCCGCTGGAAGGTGGCAAATTCGGCGGCGCTGGCATCGCCATCGGCGCGCGCCATTTTTGCCGCCAGCGCGATCGCGGCGATGGTAAAGGCGACGCGGCGGCGTTCGGGATTTGCCGCCCGCCGCGCATCGATGGCGCCGCCGGCGGCAGCGCCGGCGAGTGCGCCGAAGGGCCCGCCGAGCAGCAGCCCGGCGGCAGCACCGGCGAGGGTTGCCCAGATGCTCATCGGGGGAAGTGGGTGTTCACGCTCCGGGTCTTAGACACAATTGACGTGAAATTGAATCTTCGTGCTGATTTTGTTTCAGCATGACGGATGGACGGCGGGACCAAGGGACGGGGTTCAGCTCCAGGCGATCCCATCGGCGGTGGCCGTTGCCTCATGCCCGGCGCGTGCCGCTGCGGCGGCGACCATAGCGGCGACGGCGGCACGGCTGTCGGCGGGGTTGCCACCAGTCAGCGCGGTCACACAGGCTTCTGGCAGGGCGCGGGGGGCGTCCCAGTGCACGCCGGTGGCGGTCACCGTGACAGCATTGCCGCGCGCCAGATCGGCGAGCAACATCGCAGCGCCGGCGACCAGCGCGGCTTCGGCGCCGCTGGCGTCGCCGGGGCGGTTCCAGGTCAGCGGCGTGCCGTCGATGCCATCACGCACCAGCGTTTCCAGCACGCTGGCCGCCATCGGGCCACCGCCGGGAGCAAAGGCTGCGCGGATCAACCGCAGGCGCGCAACGAGGCGCTTGGCGCCGTCCTGGACCAGCCCGTTGATTTCGGCATCGCCATCGGCGCCGAGCAATTCGCTCGCGGTCATCACGGTGGCGGCGGGTGTGGCAAGATCGTGGCACAGCCATTTGCTGAGCAGTGCTGGCAGATCGCTCATGGATCAGGCTCCGGAACAGGGGTCGGGCGGCGCAAACCGAGCGCCAGCAGCCGGCCATCGCCGCCTTGGGTCAGTTCGAACTCGACACGGTCGCCGGGTTCAAGCCGATCGATGGCAGCAGCAGACAGCGCCGAAACATGGACGAAAACGTCGCAGGGCCCAAGGTCGGGCGTGATGAAGCCAAAGCCCTTGGCGGCGTTGAACCATTTGACTGCGCCGCTGGCCATCAGACGGGCAGCAGCTTGATGGGCAGGAAGCGGCCATGGACACAGCCATCACCGCGCTCGTCATCGGCTTCGCGCTGGTTGACGACTTCCCAGCCGGTGACGGTTCCGGCGGCCAAAATGATCCAGACCTGGCCATTGTGGGTGGCGCGGGCGGCGTCGCGGGGCGAAGGCTCGGCGCTGTCGTTGGGGTGGCTGTGATAATGACCGACGACTTGGCGCTGGCTCTCGCGGACGCTGCGTTGGGTTCGCATCAGTGTCCCGGGGTCGATTTCGAAACTGGTTGCGGGATGCGGGCTGACGTTCCTTGCCGGCACCACCGCTTCAATGAGTCCGGGCTTGCCTGTGACGAGGCCGCAGCATTCGTCGGGGTGCGCGCCGCGCGCCTCGGCCAACAGCGATTCGCAGACCCCGGTTGCAATTCTGATGATCATTCCGACATGGCTAGGTCATGGGGGCCGAAAAGTCGATAAATGTGATCTTGCCGGCCGCGGCGGCAGGGCTAAGGATCGACCGTGCCTTGGCAATCGAATTGCCGCAGCACAGCCGCGAACGATTGAAGGCGCTTGTCGGCGGCGGGCGCGTGGCCGGTGTGGGCGGGGTGATCTGGGATCCGGCGCAGAAGATGAAGGGCGGCGAGGCGCTGACTTTGGTGATTCCCGAACCGCGCGCGTCGGAAACCGCGGCGCAGAATATCCCGCTGACCATCGTGCACGAGGATGACGCGCTGCTGGTCGTCGACAAGCCAGCCGGATTGGTCGTGCATCCGGCAGCCGGCAATTTCGATGGCACCATGGTCAACGCGCTGCTCCACCATTGCGCCGGGCGGCTGTCGGGCATCGGCGGCGTGGCGCGGCCGGGGATCGTGCACCGCATCGACAAGGACACGTCGGGGCTGTTGGTCGTCGCCAAGACCGATCCGGCACACGAGTTTTTGTCGCGGCAATTCGCGGCGCATACTGTCGAACGGCGCTATACGGCGGTGGTGGCGGGCGTACCGGTGCCACCGGCGGGGCGGATCGAGGGCGCGCTGGCGCGGTCCACCACCAACCGGCAGAAGATGGCGATCGTCGCTGCCAAGGATTCCGGGGGGCGCGGCAAGTGGGCCGTGACGCATTACCGCACCGTCCGGGCGTTCAAAGGGGCCGCGCAGGTAGAATGCCGGCTGGAGACGGGGCGGACCCACCAGATCCGTGTTCACATGTCATCCATTGGCCATGCTTTACTGGGGGATGCCGCTTATGGACGGACCCAAGGGGGCCTGACAGCCGTTATGCAGGGGTTCGCTCGGCAGGCGCTCCACGCGGCGATACTGGGGTTTGTGCATCCGACCACACAAGAAAAACTGTCTTTCGAATCCGCACTGCCAGCGGATATACAGGAGTTAATCGGTCGTCTTTCAGACGCTGCCGAATGAGGGAGAAGAAAATGGCCAATGTTCCCGCCGTACGCACGTCGATACCCGCATTGGGCGGCGAAGACGGGCTGAACCGCTATCTGTCCGAAATCCGCAAGTTTCCGCTGCTGGCGCCCGAGCAGGAGTATATGCTCGCCAAGCGCTGGGAGGAGCATCAGGATCCCGAAGCCGCTGCCAAGCTGGTGACGTCGCACCTGCGGCTCGTTGCCAAGATCGCCATGGGCTATCGCGGCTATGGCCTGCCGGTGGCGGAGCTGATTTCCGAAGGCAATATCGGGCTCATTCAGGGCGTCAAGAAGTTCGATGCCGAAAAGGGTTTCCGGCTGGCGACCTATGCGATGTGGTGGATCAGGGCGTCGATCCAGGAATATATCCTGCGGTCGTGGAGCTTGGTGAAGATCGGCACGACGGCAGCGCAGAAGAAGCTGTTTTTCAACCTGCGCCGGTTGAAGGGCAAGCTGAACGCCATGGACGATGGTGATTTGCGCGGCGCCGATGTCGAAAAGATCGCGACGACGCTGGGTGTGACGCACGACGAAGTCATCTCGATGAACCGCCGCATGTCGATGGGCGGCGATACGTCGCTCAACGCGCCATTGCGTGAGGAAGGCGAAGGCGAATGGCAGGATTGGCTCGCCGACACCGGGCCGTTGCAGGACGAAATGGTCGCCAACGAACAGGAACGCGGCCAGCGGCACGAGCTGCTGACCGCGGCGATGGAGGCGCTCAACGATCGCGAGCAACACATATTGACTCAACGCCGCCTGATCGACGAGCCGCAGACGCTCGAGGAACTGTCGCAAAGCTATGGCATCAGCCGCGAACGGGTGCGGCAGATCGAGGTGCGGGCGTTCGAAAAATTGTCAAAGGCCATGCATGGGCTGGCGACCGAGCGGCATCTGCTGCCCGAGCCGGCTTGACCTTTCGGCGGCCCTGCCGGCATGATGCCGCCTCAATTCCCATGGCTGTAAGACAGCCCAGCCTGGGAAGCCGGATTGGCCTGTTTGTCGGCAAGACGGTGCTGGTGCTTTTCGTCGCCAGCGTGGTCTGGGTGGTCGCCTACCGCTTCGTGCCGGTGCCGTTCACCTGGCCGATGGCGCGCGATGCGGTGCAGGGTAAACATGTCTATCGCACCTGGGTGCCGCTGTCGGCGATCGCGCCGGCCGTGCCGCGCGCTGCGATCGGCGCCGAGGATGCGCGGTTTTGCGCGCATGAAGGGTTTGACTTTGCCGCGATGCAAGCGGCTGCGGCGCGCAACGCCAGCAGATCCACGCTGCGCGGCGGCTCGACGATCAGCCAGCAGACGGCGAAGAATGCCTTTCTGTGGCCGGGGCGATCCTATGTCCGCAAGGGGCTTGAAGCGTATTTCACCGTGTTGATCGAGGCGATCTGGGGCAAGCCGCGGATCATGGAGGTGTATCTCAACATCGCCGAGATGGGGCCCGGCATCTACGGCGTCGAGGCAGCGGCGCAGCATTATTTCAAGACCAGCGCGGCGGGGCTCACTCCGGCGCAGGCGTCGCGGATCGCTGCGATCCTGCCGCAGCCGATCAAGCGCGATGCGGCCAAACCCGGGTGGTATGTGCACCGCTATGCGCGGCGGATAGAGAAACGCGCGCTGGTGGTGCGGAACGAGGGGATTGACGGGTGTTTTTGAGGTGATTCCGCCAAAGGTGACCAGCGCGCCGGCGAGCACGACCGTGAGAAGGCCCAGCGCATCGACGGCGGCGCTGGCGATGCGGTGGATGCGCATCCCGGCCCAGTGCGCGGTTTCGCAATCGGCATGCTCGTGATCGGCGTCCGCTACCTGCCGCAGCAGCGCGATCATGCGCAGTTCCTTGAGGAGGACGGCGTTGAACGACACTTCGCTGAGACGGTTGACGATATCCCGCGCGCTGGTCGGCACTTTTTCGCGCAGCACCGGATTGATCTGCACCAGCATCGTGTCGCGAGATTGGCATTCGCGGACCAGCGGCGTGATCGTCGGATTGCCCGAATAACCGCCATCCCAATAGGATTCGCCGTCGATGTCCACCGCCTGGAACATCGT
>JAYUUE010000421.1:0-2389 GCA_043754785.1 Polymorphobacter sp.
ACCGAAGCCCTGATGGCCCATGTGGCAGTCGCCAAGTACGCTGATCACCTGCCGCTGTATCGCCAGAGCCAGATCTATGCCCGTGCCGGCATCGATCTCGACCGCTCGACGCTGGCGTCATGGTGCGGCGTCACCGCATTCAACATCAAGCCCGTCGTCGACCACATGCTGGTCCACATCAAAACAGCACAGCACCTGTTCATGGACGAGACAAGAGCGCCGGTCCTTGACCCTGGCGTGTTGGAGGTAGGCTGTCCTCGTGCAGAAACTGCCGCAACAGCAGTAGCCGCGCAAATTTGCCTTGCGACGAGCCAGCGCTAAGGTGCCGGTCAGGGGGGCGCAATGCACGCATACGACGATACGTGCTTTCTGGGGCACCCGCGCGGGTTGGCCTTTCTGGCGTTCACGCAGGTCTGGGAGCGGTTCTCGTTCTACGGCATGCAGGCGCTGCTGACGCTGTACATGATCCATCAGTTGCTTTTGCCGGGCCATATCGAGAACGTCATCGGTTTTGTGGGGTTCCGAGGTGCGGTCGAAGGCATTTTCGGACCGTTGACGACGCTTGCCCTCGCTTCGCAGATCTTCGGCCTTTACGTCGGGATGATCAGCCTGACCCCGCTGCTCGGCGCCTGGCTTGGCGACCGGGTGCTGGGCCAGCGCGTCACGACGATCGTCGGGCTGCTGTTGATGGCGGTGGGACACCTGTTGATGACGTCGGAAGCGCTGTTCCTCTTCGCGCTGCTGCTGCTCATTGTCGGTGCCGGCTGTATCAAGGGCAACATGTACGCGCAGGTTGGCAACCTTTATGCCGACGGTGACAGACGGCGGACGCCGGCGTTCTCGATCTTTCTGATTGCGCTTAATCTAGGCGCATTTGCAGCACCCCTGGTCTGCGGCACGCTGGGTGAGCGTTATGGCTGGCACTATGGCTTTGGCGCGGCTGGCCTGGGAATGTTGGTCGGCGTTGCAACTTATGTCGCGGGCTGGCGATACCTGCCGCCGGACCGTTTTCACGCGGTGCGGGATACTGCCGCGGCAGTGCCGCTTAATCGCGGCGAGTGGCGGGCAATCGGTGCCGTAATGCTCAGCCTGCTGCCGCAGCTTATCCTCGGAGCAGCGCTTTACCAGGCCTATAACCTCGTCATCGTCTGGGCCGAAGCGCACGTCGACCGCGGTATCGGCGGCTGGACAATGCCGGTGACATGGCTGCTGACGCTCGACGGCATGATGACGATCGTAGGGGTGCTGATCACCTTTCCGGTCTGGCGCTGGTTGGCAAAGCGCGGTCGCGAGCCCGACACCATGCAAAAGTTCATTGTCACGTCGGTGCTGATCACGCTGGCCTATTCAATCCTCGCGATGGGCGCCAACATTGGGACGCCCGCCGGACGATTGGTGCCGCTGGCCGTGGTGGTGTTGTTCTTCATTACCCTGGATGTCAGTTTTGGCTGGCTCGATCCGCCCGGCAACGCCTTTGTTTCGCGCTTTGCCCCAGCGCGGCTCGTCACGACACTGATGAGCATAAATCTGATGCTCGTTGCCGGTGTTCCGAACATCATCGTCGGCTGGCTGGGGCGATTTTACGAGCCTTTGGGGCCGGCGGCATTCTGGTGGTTGCATGCGGGCATTGCGGCTGCCGGGGGCGTCGCAGCACTGTTGCTGCGGCCGCTGATTGCGCGGCTGCTCCATGATCGCGAAGCAGCGACCATGGTGGTGGTGCCGGCGTGATGCAGCGTAATCTGCCAGCCGACCATCGAGACAGCAGAGGCAGCGACACCTTACGGGTCCCTCTGTCGACAGTCTCGGCGTTGCGCCGGCTGTAGGCGCACCATCGATATAAGCCGACTGGCAACAATTTGAAGCCGAGCGCCGGTCTAGCGACTTCGGCAAGCAGTCAACATCGACCCGGACACTCCACAGCGAGAGCCTTGCCCGATCACCCAATTTATGAAATGTTTCGGTCTCGCGAATGCGCCGCTTTCGGAGTCTGTCTTCGCAATTACAGGGAAGATGGTCATGAAAACACCGATGTTCCTTGCCGTCGTGGTCTGCAGCGTCACCCTGTTTTCGGGCTATAGCGAGGTTTCAGCCGCCCAGCCCAAGCAGCCGGTTGCGGCGAAGGGCACAACCAGCGATGAGCAAGCGATACGCGTGGCGAATGCCCGGTGGCTCGAATTGATCCGCAAAAAAGACACGACCGGCATCACGCAGCTTTACACGGAAGACGGGGTTGCCCTCCCGCCGAACCATAAGGTGACTGTTGGTCATCAAGCGATCGGCCAGTGGTGGGCCGTATCTGCTCACCCCCTATGAGGGGAGCGCGAATGTTGTACGCTGGGAGATGACCGCTGCGACGGCTTCGAGGGCGGTTTTTCCGTGGAGCTTTCCG
>JAYUUE010000422.1:0-2387 GCA_043754785.1 Polymorphobacter sp.
CCTACGCTGACAGCTGGGGCGCCGTGCAGTTCCAGCGCATGGCCAATGTCTCACTCGCTCCCGGCCCGGCAAAACTCAGCGTCGCCGAGATGATTTCGGGCGTCGAAAATGGCATCTACATGTTCGGCCGCGGCAGCTATTCGATCGACCAGCAGCGGTTCAACGCCCAGTTCGGCGGGCAATTGTTCTACGAGATCAAGAACGGCAAAATCGGGCCCATGTTGGAGGACGTCGCCTATCAGATGCGGACGCCCGAATTCTGGAACGCCTGCACCGGGATCTGCGACGCCCGTGACTATCGGCTCGGCGGCACCTTCTTCGACGGCAAGGGCCAGCCGTCGCAGGTTTCCGCCGTCAGCCATGGGTCGAGCACCGCGCGCTTCGACGGCATCAACGTCATCAACACCGCGCGGTCGCTCGGATAATTTTAAAGCTGTAATAGAAAACTAATACAATAACGCTTTCGGCCGATTGACGCCTGCGTGTCGCTCCGGCAATCCACGGTGCAACCATAATTGGGCAGCCAAATGGAGACATGCCTTGTTGAGACGTGATTTTCTCGCCGTCACCGGTGCCCTGGCCGGCGGTCTCGTCCTCCCCAGCGCGCTCGGCAAGGTCATCGCCGCCGAAGACCTGCAAAGCGCCATCGACCCCGCCGTGAAAAAGCGCCTCGCCGACGCCGCGCTGGGTGCCGCCACTGCCGCCGGCGCCAGCTATTGCGACGTACGGGTCGGGCGTTACCTGCGCCAGTTCGTCATCACCCGCGAAAACCACGTCGAAAACATCGTCAACACCGAATCGACCGGCATCGGCGTCCGCGTCATCGCCAATGGTTCATGGGGCTTTGCCGCCACCAACGACCTGTCCCCCGATGCCGCCGCCGCCGCCGCGCGCCAGGCCGTCGCGATCGCCAAGGCCAACGCCCCCAGCCGCACCGCCCCGGTGCAGTTCGCCCCCACGCCGGGTGTGGGCGAAGTTTCGTGGAAAACCCCGATCGTCAAGAATTCGATGACCGTCCCCATCAAGGACAAGGTCGACATGCTGCTCGGCGTCAACGCCGCTGCGCTGGCGGCAGGGGCAGATTTCATCAATTCGATTCTGTTCCTCGTCAACGAACAGAAATATTTCGCCAGCACCGATGGCTCGTATATCGATCAGGATGTCCACCGCATCTGGACGCCGATGACCGTCACCGCCATCGACAAGGCCAGCGGCAAGTTCCGCACCCGTTCCGAACTGTCGTCACCGATGGGCCGCGGCTTCGAATATCTCGATGGCCGCAAGGAGGATAAATTCGTCTCGCCCAACGGCGTGGTCAATTACGGCGCCTCCTACGACATGAAGGAGGACGCCATCGCTGCTGCCAAGCAGGCGCGCGCCAAGTTGACGGCGCCATCGGTCAAGCCCGGCAAATACGACCTCGTTCTCGATCCGTCGCACACCTGGCTGACCATTCATGAATCGGTCGGTCACCCCCTCGAGCTCGATCGCGTGCTGGGTTACGAAGCCAATTACGCCGGCACCAGCTTTGCAACGCTCGACAAGAAAGCCGCCGGTTTCCAATATGGCTCGCCTCAAGTCACCATCGTCGCCGACAAGACCCAAGTCGGCAGCCTCGGCTATGTCGGTTACGACGACGAAGGCGTGAAGACCAAAAAGTGGGACCTGATCAAGGACGGCAAGCTCGTCGATTACCAATCGATCCGCGACCAGGCGCACATCCTCGGCAAAACCGCGTCGGACGGCTGCTGCTACGCCGATTCATGGTCGAGCGTGCAATTTCAGCGCATGGCCAATGTCAGCCTGGAGCCCGGCAAGCCCAAGCTCGGTGTTGCGGAGATGATCGCCGGCGTCGAAAACGGCATCTACATCGTCGG
Source organism: Polymorphobacter sp. (assembly GCA_043754785.1). Taxonomy (GTDB): domain Bacteria; phylum Pseudomonadota; class Alphaproteobacteria; order Sphingomonadales; family Sphingomonadaceae; genus Sandarakinorhabdus. The sequence goes on from JAYUUE010000422.1 coordinate 1,878, forward strand.
CGACGGCTCCTTCTCGATCGATCAGCAGCGCTTTAACGCCCAGTTTGGCGGCCAGCTGTTCTATGAAATCAAGAACGGCAAATTGGGCGCCCAGATCGAGGATGTTGCTTATCAGATCCGCACCCCGGAGTTCTGGAACGCCTGCCATTCGGTCTGCGACGCCAGCGACTATCGCCTCGGCGGTTCGTTTTTCGATGGCAAGGGCCAGCCGGCGCAATCGTCGGCGGTCAGCCATGGCAGCAGCACCGCCCGCTTCAACGGCATCAACGTCATCAACACCGCGCGCTCGCTCGGTTGATCGCAAGCGCCAGGAGAACCCCATGAGCTTCCCCACCGAAGAACAGGTCAAGGCGATCTTGACCAAGGTCATCGCCCTGTCGAAGGCCGATGAATGCACCGCGCAAATGTCGGGCACCACCGATGGCAACATCCGTTTCGCGCTCAACAACGTCTCGACCAGCGGCATCGTCACCGACACCCAGCTCGCGGTGCAGGTGGCGTTCGGCAAGC
>JAYUUE010000423.1:0-6998 GCA_043754785.1 Polymorphobacter sp.
AGAAGGATGAGGCGGCGCATGGGGTGTTCCCTTGAAACGATGGTATCAGCCTAACGCCTGAGATGCGGCTTTCGATACCGCGACAATTGCCGCACGCACGGCATCGCCGCGCTCCAGCGGTACGAAATGCGTGGTGCCGACCACGCGCTGCGCCGAAATGCAATGAGAGTTGGCGGCAAAAAGGGCGAATTCTGCCGCTGGCACGGTCGATCCCGCTTCCCCGGCAACCAGCGCGAACGGGCATTCTACCGCCGCCAACGCTGATTCCACGCGGCGCGACACGCCGCGAAACGTCGCTGCCTCCCATGCCGGGGCACAGGCGAGCGTGACGCCGCCCGGTGCCGGCACCAGGCCGTCGGCCAGATAGGCGTCGAGGTCGGCGTCGCTCCAGCTGCGAAATACCCCGCGCCCGGCATAGGCGGTGCGGGCAGTGGCGATGTCGGGGAAGTCGGCGCGGCGCTTGACGGCCTGGTCTGCCATCGGGTTAGGCAGCGGTTGGTCGACCCCATGCGCTGCGCGTGCGATGACAAAGGGAATGAACGGCAGGTCGATGAGGGCCAGACCATCGACGCGCGCCGGCTGCTGGACCGCAGCCAGCAACGATACAGTGCCTCCCATCGAATGGCCGGCGAGCAGCCAGGGTTCCGCTGGGGCCACGGCATCGATGACGGCGAGAAGGTCGGCCGCCAGGGTTTCCCATTCGACCACCGCGCCCACTGGCCCGCCGGGCGAATGGCCGTGGCCGCGGCAATCGCTCGCGACGATGCGAAAGCGGTCGGCCAACGGCGCCAGCAGCCGCGCATAGAGCCCGGCGTGCATCCCCGTCGCATGGGCAAAATGCAGCCAGGGTGCATCAGCTGCGCTATCCCAGATCAGCGCCGATCGCGGGCCGGTGGCGGTTTCGACGGTCGTACGCTGCATGGGGGCTCCGGAGTTTCAACGGTTCACGCGCGCCATGATGGCATCCAGCCGCGCCAGTGCGGTTGGATGGCGGGCATCGGGTGCGGTGATGATCGCTGTGTCGAGCACAGTGTCGATCGGCGAGGCGGCGCGGGTGGCTGGCAGGCTGCGCACCAGGTTGACGATGGCGGTGCGGGCGATCTCGGCATTGGCGGTCATCACCCGGATGATGGCTGCGACGTCGACGTCACCGCCATCATGCCAGCAATCATAGTCGGTGACCATGGCGAGCAGCGCATAGGGCAGCTCGGCCTCACGGGCGAGTTTGGCTTCCGGCATTGCCGTCATGCCGATCACGCCGGCGCCCCAGCCCTGATAGAGACGGCTTTCGGCGCGGGTGGAGAATTGTGGGCCCTGCATGGCGAGATAGGTGGCCGGCGTATGGACAACGGCGCCGGCGGCGCGGGCGGCGGCGATGGTGAGGCTGATGAGGCGCGGGCAGACCGGATCGGCCAGCGGCACATGCGCGGTGATGCCGTTTTCGAAGAAGGTCGAGGGGCGCCCCGTCGTGCGATCGATGATCTGGTCGACGGCGACGAAATCGCCCGGTGCATAGTCGGGCCGCAGCGAGCCGACCGCCGAAACGGCGAGAATGTCGGTGCAGCCAAGGCGTTTGAGCGCATCGATATTGGCGCGGGCATTCAGCTGATGCGGCGGGATGCGGTGGCCGCGGCCGTGGCGCGGCAGGAAGGCGAGCGGGACGCCGGCGATGCTGCCGGTGAGAATCTGGTCGGACGGGTCGCCCCATGGCGTTTCAACGGTTTGCCAGCGGCTGTCATCGAGGGTGTCGAGCGCATAAACGCCCGAGCCGCCGATGATTCCGAGATGCCAGTGGCTCACGACGCCCGCCGCGCGTCGATCGGCCAGCGTTCGAGGTTGCCATCCTCGTCGGCGACGAAATAGGCGTCGTGGAGGGCGACGGTGGGATCGACATGGCCGGGTTGCAGCCAGACCAGCGCGCCTTCGGGCGCGGCGGTGCCGATGATCGCGCCGTGTTCATCGCCCATGCTGTGCCATTTGCTGCCCGTGGGGCTGATAACGCGGGGGGGCGGGCCGTCGCTGTGGAAGGCCTTCAGCCCGGCGTCGCAGGTCACGAACCCGGTGTGCTGCGCCGAAACCACGGTGGCGGCGACGAACAGCGCCGGCTGGAACGGCCATTCGCCGGACCCGGCGCCGGCGTCGGTATAGTCGACGTCCATCAGCGCATAGCTGCCGGCCTGGATTTCGGTGAAGACGCCGCCGGCGATATCGAGCGCGTAAGTGCCGGTGCCGCCACCGGTGACGTGCGGCGGGGCGAGGCCTGCGGCGGTCAGATCGGCGACGAGAGTGGCGAGTTTGGCGGTGAAGGCGGCGTTGGCGGCAGCGCGGCCGCCATCGTGATTCGGAGCGTGCTGGAGGTGACCGGCATAGGCTTGCAGGCCGCCGAAGCGTTGCCCGGCGGCGACGATGGCGTCGGCAAGGGCTGGTGCATCGGCGATGGCGACGCCGGCGCGGTGGAAGCCGGGGTCGATATCGACGAACAGATTGAAGTTGCCGCCGCTGGCGACGGCGTTGGCGAGTTGCTGGCCTGAGTCGATGACGACGGCGATCTTCGTGCCTGCGGCGCCTAGCCGGGTGTTGGCGCTGAGCGCTGCGAGGCGCGGCCAGCCCCAAGGCGGGACGGGGGCAGTGATCATCAGGTCGGCGATGCCGGCGGCGGCGTAGGTTTCGGCCTCGCCGACGGTCTGGCAGCACAGCCCGATGGCGCCTTGGGCCACCTGAAGACGGCCGAGCGGTGAGCATTTGTGCATCTTGCCATGGGCGCGCAGGCGGACTCCGCCGGCAGTGCAGGCGGCCTGCATAGTGATGAGGTTGGCGGTGAGCGTGGTGCGGCGGATGACCAGCGCCGGGGTTTGCGGCGGGGTGATGCGGGCGAGGAAATCGGCGAGGGGCTGCATCGGCGCATCGTTCCCGCAGCGTGCCCGGCGCGTCAAGCCATGGACTTGCCGGGGTGCGGTGGTTGCGTCATGGCTGCGCGATGAACGATACCGCGCCGAAAACCGTCATCATCACCGGCGCCTCTTCGGGGGTCGGGCTGTGGAGCGCCAGAGCGCTGGCCGAGCGAGGCTGGCATGTGGTGATGGCGTGCCGGGACCTGGCCAAGGCGGAGGCGGCTGCCAGCGAAGTCGGCATAGCACCGGCGGCGCGGACGTTGATGCGCATCGACCTTGGCAGCATGGCGAGCGTGCGGGCCTTTGTGGCGGCGTTTCGGGCCGGCGGTCGGCCGCTGGATGCGCTGCTGCTCAATGCCGCCGTCTATCTGCCGCGCCTGACGGCGCCGATGCGGTCCCCCGAGGGGTATGAGGTCAGCGTTGCGACCAATTATTTCGGGCATTTCCTGCTGGCCAATCTGTTGCTGCCCGACCTGCAACGGGCGGCGGCGCCGCGGCTGATCACCCTGGGCACGGTGACGGCGAATTCGGAAGAGTTCGGTGGCAAGGTGCCGATCCCGGCGCCGGCCGATCTGGGCACGCTGGCGGGGCTGGAGGCCGGGTTCGTGGCGCCGGTGGCGATGATCGACGGCAAGCCGTTCAAGCCCGGCAAGGCCTATAAGGACTCAAAGCTGGCGTGCATGATCATGAGCCGGGAGCTGCACCGGCGGTTCCACGCGCCGACCGGCATCGTCTTCAACACGCTGTACCCCGGCTGCGTCGCCGATACGCCGTTGTTCCGCCATGCACCGGCGGCGTTCCGGACGATCTTCCCGTGGTTCCAAAAGCATGTCACCAAGGGTTATGTCAGCCAGCCTTTGGCAGGGGAGCGCGCGGCGCAGGTCGTGGCGGACAGTGGCTTTGCAGCGTCGGGCGTTCACTGGAGCTGGGGCAACCGGCAGCGCGAAGGCCGCGCGGCGTTTTCGCAGCCGCTGAGCGCCAGGGCCAGCGACGCTGCCAGCAACGCCCGTCTGTGGGATTTGACGGCGAAACTGACCGGGCTGTAGGGGCGAATCAGGGTTTTTCCGCCGCGCTCGGCACCAGGCCATAGCGTGCCACCAGCGCCCAGACATGCGCCGGCACCATATTCTTGATCATCGCCGGGCGTTCTCGGCGCAGGTGCAGGATGGTTTCGATGGCCTTCATCTCCACCCGGGTGCGGCCGAATTCGAGTCCTTTGGGGCCGATAACCGGCATCAGCGCGCCGACGATCGGCCGGACCCATTTCGGCATCCGGCGCAGTGGCAGCCCGCCGGCGGCGCGTTCGGTATTGGCCATGAAGCCCTTGACCGCACCGGCGCGCTTGCTGCCATCGGGTTTGCCATTGTCGGCCGGCGCCTCCAGCGACACCTCGTCGCCCAGCAGCGCGATCAGTTCGGCACCGCGATCGTTGCGGACGACGAGCCACTGCGCACCGCTGCCGGCCATGTAACCGACGGTGATGTCGGCGAGCGTGTTGGTGTAATCGACGCAGGTGCGGCAGGTGAGGGGGAAGAAATCGGGGCGCAGGTTGGACAGCGGCAGCAGCAGGAACGGGATGGTCTTGTGTGTGCCATCGCTGAAGCGCAGTTCGACGTGATAATCGGCGCGGAATTCGAGGTAGGTTATGCTGTCCGGGTTGTCCGAAAGCAGCGCCAGGAATTCGTGGAAATTGGCGGTGGTGGTGTTGTCGGAACAGGGGGTGCCGATGACATATATCCGTTCGAAGCCCAGTGTTGCCTCCAACTGCCTTAGCGCATGGACCTGGCAGGGGATGCCGATGAGGGCGATGCGCTTGTGCCCGGCGGCGCGCGCCGGTTCGAGCAGGGCGAGCAACGGGGCGTAACCCATGCGCATGCCGCGGACTTGGCGCATGCCTTGCGCGCGGGTGACGATGACGGGGACGGGTTTCCATTTGTCGTGCGGGTCCGGCGCCATCGTCAGCACGGCATCGACGGCGCCGGCTTCAAGCAGTTTTTCGGCGATGCGGGTGGTGATGCCGGTCCATTGCGCGCCGGGGATGGGGGGCTTCAACGCGGCGCGATACATCGCCTGATAGGGGCCGAAAAAAGCTTCGTCAGGGCGCTGTGGGTCGCGGGAGCGACCGTGGACGCGGGTTTCCATGGCGGGATAGTCGGGTTTGATGAACTGGCAGGCAGTGCCGCAGGCCTGGGGGGTGCTGGTCCGCGAGACGCCGCAATCGGTGCACAGGCCACGCGGGGCGGGGGCGGCGAGGGGTGGTGCCCATAGGGCATCGGTTTTGGGGCCTTGGTCAGTGTGAGTCATGCGGCGTGTTTCTACATCTTCAGCGGCGCCGCATAGCCTGTCATTTCGAGATAGCCGCGGCCGCCGGGGACGGTGACGGCGCCTTCCCAATAAACGGGACCGCCGCCGCGCCGGCTATCGAGCTCCTGGTCGGGGAACAGGGGCGTGACCGGGATGGTGCGATCAATCCCGTTCAGGCGGACGGTGACGGTGGGAGCGACGGGGTAAAGCGCGCCGGTGCGCGGCGATTTCCAGCGGCGTGCTGCGGTGAAGCGCACGTCGGTTGGCGCAAATTTGGTCTGGTGGCCGGTTTTGTCGCGGTAGGAGCCGCCGGCCCACACCGAGGCGCCAGCCGCATCGCGGACGCGGAACAGGGTGAGAGCGCCGCCATCGTCCATGTTGAGGCCGAGCCAGTCCCAACCGACGGCGCGGGGATTTAGCAGGGTCGACGACCATTCGCGGTCGAGCCAGGCGGTGCCGGTGATGGCGGCGGGCTTGCCGGCGCGCGTCACGCTGCCGCCGACCTTCAGGTGGGGCAGGCTGAAATAATGGCTGGCTTCGGCAGGATCAGGGCCTTTCTGGCTATAGCCGGCGTCGCCTTGCAGGATCGCAGCCTGTGTCGGGGTGAGGGTCAGGTCGAGCGCGAACCCGTCACCGGCGACGTGCGCGATGAACTGGCCGTCCGCGCGTCGTTGCAGGGACCAGTCGTCGAGCGTGATTTTGGTGTCTGCGGCGCTGACTTCGGCGAGCCCGAAGCCTTGACGGGCGATGCGTTGGGCGTGGCGGAGGCGGGCAGCGGCGGGGTCCGAAAGCGCGGCGTGGGCGAAAAGGATCTGTTTCGGGGCGAATTTGCTCGGGTTGGCGGGGTCGGTGGCGAGTCTGGTGCGAAAGAAGGTGATCTGGAAGCCAAGCTTCTGGTGCTCTGGGGTCGTCAGCCAGCCGGTGACATACCACCATTCGGTGCGGAAATCGGGGTGGGCGCCGTGGTCTCGGGGGAGGGCGATGGGGGTGTTCGGGATTACGGAAGTGAAGGTTGGGGCGGCTGCGGTGAGGAGCAGGGCGGCTGCGGCCAAGGCCGCAGCGGGCAGGGAGGAGAAAAGGCGCATCACCAGTCGTCCCTTACGGCGCGGATGGCGTCGGCCGATAGCGCGCGGCGGCCGGCGAGGGCGGCGGTGGCGGCGGCGGCGGTGACCAGCGCCGCGATCAGCGCGGCAAACAGGCCCCATGGCAGCCGTGTATCCATGGTCCAGTGGAAGGATTGCGGGTTGACGACGTGGATAAGGACCTGCGCCATGACCAGGCCGAGGCCCAGGCCGGCGATGACGCCGACGAGGCCGAGGGCGGCGCCTTCGGTGGCGAGCATGGCGATGATCTGGCGGCGGGTGACGCCGATATGGCGGAGCATGCCGAATTCGCGGGTGCGGGCGAGGGTTTGGGCGGAGAAGGTCGCGGCGACGCCGATGAGGCCGATGACGATGGCGATGGCTTCCAGCGCGTAGGTGACGGCGAAACTGCGGTCGAAGATCGTCAACGCCATGGTCCGCATCTGTTTGGGTTCGGCGAACGCCGCCTGCGGCGCCAAGGCGGCGGGCAGGCGGCGGCGCAGCGCGGCGATGACGGTTTGCGGGTTGGCGCCGGGGGTAAGGGTGATGGCGGCTTCGGTCTTGCTGGTGTCGCCGGTCAGGCGGGCGAAATCGCTGTCGGCGATGGCGATGGCACCGAACTGGCGGGCATAATCGCGCCAGACGCCGGCGACGAACACCGGGCGCGCTGTGCCGCCGAGTGGCAGGCTGGTGCGGTCACCGGGGTTGAGATTGTAGAGCC
>JAYUUE010000424.1:0-2372 GCA_043754785.1 Polymorphobacter sp.
TCTCGCCGGCCCTGATCGTCGTCGGCGACGTCGCCGCACTGGGCCTCGATCTTGTTGCAGTTCAGAAAGTCCAACCATGCCCCGTATCCTGACAGGCAACCGCCTCGAAACCGGCGATGTCCTGTATTGGGCCGGCACTGACTGGAGCACGCAGATCAAGAATGCCGTCGCCATTGATGACGAAGGCGAAGCACTGCTCGCCGCGCACATCGCCGCTGAACGAATCAACGACCCGGTGCTCATCGACGTAACCGGCGAACCCGGCAATTTCCTCCCCAAAACCACCCGCGAGCGCGTCCGCGCCTCGGGTCCCAGCGTCCGCGCCGACCTGGCGCGCGGCAGCCTTTCTGTGGAAGCCATCTGATGTATCGCTACGACCAATACGACCAGGCCATCGTCGATGCTCGCGTCGCCGAGTTCAAGGACCAGGTCGGCCGCCGGCTGCGCAATGAAATCACCGAGGACCAGTTCAAGCCGCTTCGCCTGATGAACGGCCTGTATCTGCAACTCCACGCCTATATGCTGCGCGTCGCCATTCCCTATGGCACGCTGTCGGGCACCCAGATGGCCGCGCTCGCCGACATCGGCCGCAAATACGATCGCGATTACGGCCATTTCACCACGCGCCAGAACATCCAGTACAACTGGATCAAGCTGGAGCAATTTTCGGACCTGCTCGACGATTTGTCGAAGGTCGAGATGCACGCCTTCCAGACCAGCGGCAACTGCATTCGCAACATCAGTTCGGACCAGTTCGCCGGCGCCGCCGCCGATGAACTCGCCGACCCGCGGCCGTATGCAGAACTGCTGCGCCAATGGTCGACGCTGCACCCGGAATTTTCATTCCTGCCGCGTAAGTTCAAGATCGCCGTCATCGCCAGCGATACCGACCGCGCCGCCATCCAGCTTCATGATATCGGCCTCCAACTGCGCAAGAACGCCGTTGGCGAGTTGGGCTTTCGCGTCTATGTCGGCGGCGGTATGGGCCGCACGCCGATTATCGGGCAGGTGGTGCGCGACTTCATCCCAACGTCGCAGTTCCTCAGCTATTCCGAGGCAATCCTGCGCGTTTACAATCGCTACGGCCGCCGCGACAACATCTACAAGGCACGCATCAAGATCCTCGTCACCGAACTCGGCATCACGGCGTTCACGCGCCAGGTCGAAGCCGAATGGGCGTTGCTCGAACCGCTGGGTCTCGATGCGCCCAAGGCCGAATATGACCGGATCATCGCGCAATTTCCTGAGCCCGATTACGACCTGTCGGCGCTGGACGCGATCGACCTTTCCGATCCCGATTTTGCCGTTTGGGTCAAACAGAATGTTCACCCGCATAAACAGCCGGGCTATGCCATTGCGACGATCAGCCTGAAGCCGAAGCGCGGCATCCCCGGCGATGCCTCGTCGGACCAGATGGATGTCGTCGCCGATGTGGCGAAGCACTACGCCCAGGATGAAATCCGCGTGACGCACAGCCAGAATCTGGTGCTGGCGCATGTCAAGAAAGCCGATCTCTACACCGTCTGGCAGGCGCTCGATGCGGCCGATCTCGCCACGCCGAACCTTGATCTGGTCACAGACATCATCGTCTGCCCCGGCATGGATTACTGCACGTTGGCCAACGCCCGCTCGATTCCGATCGCGCAGACCATCGCCGCCAAGTTCGAGAACGACTTGCCCGAACAGCAGGATATCGGCGAGCTCAAGATCAAGGTCAGCGGCTGCATCAACGGCTGCGGCCACCACCACGCCGGCCACATCGGCATCCTCGGCGTCGATAAAAAAGGCGAGGAGGCCTATCAGCTGCTGCTCGGCGGCTCGGGTGCCGAAGACGCTTCTTTGGCCAAGATCCTCGGGCCAGGTTTCGACGAAAACGGCATCGTCTCCGCTGTCGACAAGCTGATCGCCTTCTACCGCACGGCGCGGTCCGCTCCCGATGAGCGCTTTCTCGACACCTATCGCCGCCTTGGGCCGGCCCCTTTCAAGGAAGCCGTTTATGGATAACCAAGATCAACAGGCCGTTGCTGACGCCGTCTCGCCCGCTCTGAATGACGCGCCGGCGCTGCTGCGCTTCCGCTCCGACACCCCCGATGATGGCCCGATTGCGCCGCTGGCCGACTTCCTCGCCGGCGGCAATTTCGCCGCCGTGCGGGTCGAGCCCGGCGAGGACGTGCGCACCCTCGTTCCGCACTTGGGCCGTTTGAAACTCATCGAAGTCGCCTTCCCGAAATTCCGCGATGGCCGCGGCTATTCCTCGGCCCGCATCCTCCGCGAAGCCGGATTCACCGGCGAAATCCGCGCCGCCGGTGATGTGCTCGTCGACCAGATCGGCTTCATGCGCCGTGTCGGTTTCGACAGCTTTGCGCCGAACG
>JAYUUE010000425.1:0-2364 GCA_043754785.1 Polymorphobacter sp.
GCATAATCGACAAAGGTCAATGTTTTGCCATTGCCGACGATCAACAGCTTGGCCTTGTCGTATTGGAAACGGATTTTCCCCGGTCGCGCCAGGATCATCCGCCCGGTCAACACTCTGCCATCGGCGCCGGTCTGGGTGAAATTCGCCGCCATGCTGCTTGTGGCTTTCAGCGACGCGGCGACGTCGGTCAGGCTCGCGGCGTGTGCCGGCGCAGCGATGGCGATCCACACGATCAGGGGGCAAAGGCTTTTCATATCCGGTCCATGCGCGACACGCGATTGCACTTCAATGAACATGCTGCATTCATTTCGCCGCGTTCATGGTGCCATTTGCATTCTCGATCGTTGTGCATGCAGACTGTTTCACCCGGAAAGGACGCCTTTATGAAAACCATCCTCAACGCCGCCCTCGCCATCGCGCTGGCTACATGCGCCGCAGCGACGCCGGCGCTGGCCAAAAAGCACAGCCAGACGCGCTATGAGTATAACGGCCGTTATTATAACAGCTACCAGGCCTGCCGCGCGCAGAGAAGCAAGGCCGGCAAGGATGGCGCGATTGTCGGTGCCGCCACTGCTGGCATCGGCGCGGCGCTGCTCGGCGGTAACCTCGGCCAATCGGCGCTGGTCGCCGGCGGCGGCGCACTGGTCGGCAATCAGATCGGCCGATCGAAGCGCTGCTGACACGCGTCTTCGGCGGCGCGCATCATTGGCTCACCCGAAAGCGGCGTTAGACTTGCCGCCGCCAACGCCCGAGCAACGTGCGGTCCGCCACAATTTCGCGCGCCGCATTATGCCCCGGGGCGCCGGTGACGCCGCCGCCGGGGTGGCTGCCCGATCCGCACATGTACAAACCCTTGATCGGGCTGCGGTAGTCGCCGTGGCCGAGGACCGGGCGCGCTGACCACAGCTGGTCAAGGCTCATGCGGCCATGGAAGATGTCGCCGCCGATCAGCCCGAACTTGCGCTCGAGATCGAGCGGCGAGTGGATTTGCCGGGCGAGGATCGACGCCTTGAAATTGGGGGCGTGCGCCGTCACGCAGTCGATGATGGTGTCGGCGGCGGCGTCGCGGGCGTCGTCCCATGACTGTCCATCAGGCAGCTGCGGCGCGAATTGCTGGCAGAACAGGCTGGCGACATGCGCCCCCGCCGGCGCCAGGCTGTCATCGACCGTGGAGGGCAGCTTCATTTCGACGATCGGCGCCTTCGACCAGCCGGTCGCGCGGGCATCGGTGAAGGCGCGGTCCATGTAATCGAGGCTGGGGGCGATGATGATGCCGGCGCTGTGATGCTCAGCGGCGACCGTGCCGGGCAAGACACTGAAGTCGGGGAGTTCGGACAGCGCGACGTTCATGCGAAAGGTGCCCGAACCGGTGCGATAGCCGGTCATGCGGCGGTTGAAATCGGCGGGCAGGTCGCTCGCCTCGACCATCTGCCGGAACAACAACGCCGGGCCGATATTGGCGGCGACGATGCCCGCTGCAATTTCCTCCCCCGATACCAGCCGCACGCCGACGGCCTGTTGACCAGAAACCAGCACTTTCGCCACCGGCGCTTCAAGGCTGATCTCCACGCCCACCCCCCGGCATGCCGCCGCCATCGCCTGCGTAATCGCTCCCATGCCGCCGACGCTGTGGCCCCACATGCCCTTCTTGCCATTGATTTCGCCAAAAACATGGTGGAGCAGCACATAGGCACTGCCCGGCGTATCGGGGCTGGCGTAGTTGCCGACCACCGCGTCGAAACCGAAGGCCGCTTTGACGGCATCCGATTCGTACCAGCCATCCAGAAAATCCCGCGCCGATTTGGTGAACAGTTCGAGCACGTCGCGCTGGCTTTCCAGAGTCATGTCCAGCAGCGGGCGGCCCTGCGCCGCAGCGGCGAGCAGCGAAGCAATGCCGCCGCCGGCGTTCGGCGGAGTCTTCAAGCTGAGCGCGCGCAGGAGTTCGGCGACGCGTTCCAGTGCCGCCTCATAGGCCGGGAACGCTGCGGCATCCTTGCCGGAAAAGCGCGCAAATTCGGCCTGGGTCCGCGCCGTGCCGCCGCCCAGTTTCAGATAGTCATTGGCCAGCGGGAAGAAATTGGAAATCTGCCGCTCGATGACGCGAAAGCCGTGATCGTGCAGCCGCATGTCGGCGATGACCTTGGGGCGCAACAGGCTGACGGTGTAGCTGGCAGTCGAATTGCGAAACCCGGGCGCGAAGCCTTCCGTCACACAGGCGCCGCCGATGATGTCGCGCGCTTCCAATATGCGGACCTTCAGGCCGGCGCGCGCCAGATAAAAGCCGCACACCAGGCCGTTATGCCCGCCACCGATGATCACCGCGTCGTAATCTTTCGTCACGCCGAGCGACCTTTCGAATCCCGA
>JAYUUE010000426.1:0-6961 GCA_043754785.1 Polymorphobacter sp.
AATGTATCGGCGCAGGAATTCGGCGAAGGCCGCTTCGACAAGGGCATTTACCTGATCTTGCCGCTCGACCTGCTGTATAACAAGCATGTCCGCAGCTCGATCAGCCTCGCCTATCGCCCGCTGATCCGCGATGGTGGCCAGCAGCTGATCATCCGCCAGCCGCTGATCGGCACCACCGACCCGGCGCGCCGGTCTAACCTGGTCAACAGTTGGAGCGGGATTACGGACTGAGGGCAAGCGCCCTCCCCCTGGTGGAGGGAGGGCCGAACGGTTTCAGGCCAGCGGCGGGACGCGCAGCACCTGGCCGGGATAGATTTTGTCCGGGTGGCTCAGCATCGGTTTGTTGGCTTCAAAGATTTTCATGTATTTATTGGGGTCGCCGTACAGGCGCTTGGCGATGCCCGAGAGCGTGTCGCCCTTTTCCACCGGATAAAAGACCACGGCTTCCTCATCGGCATCGGCGTCGGGCGTGGCTGGCGGCGCGACCGCGGGCGGCAGCGACGACAGCGGCACGCGCATCTGGTTGTCGACCTTGGTGATGCCATCCTGGTTGCCGACCGCCATGACGATCTTCGACGCTTCGGCGCGGTTGACGGCAAGGCCGGTCAGCGTTGCCACGCTATCGGTGAGGAAGACGTTGAAGTTCTGGACATCAAGGCCGAGCTTGGCGATGTCCGCCTTGATCGAAGCGGCGTCGGGCCCGATGCCGAGCTTGTCCTTGACGAAATCGATGATGCCCATGGTCGTTCTCCTGGTTGGCTGTCGAAATTATGCCGCGTTGATGACGGTGGCGATCGCGCGCTCAGTTTGATGGCGCGTGCCGGCGATAGCTTAGTGCCTCTGCAACGTGGATACGGCCAATCTGTTCCATGCCGGCCAGATCGGCGAGCGTTCGCGCCACCCGCAGCACGCGAGTATAGCCGCGCGCCGACAGTCGCAGCGATTCGGCGGCCTGGACGAGCAGTTTGGCGCCCGCTGCATCGGGCGTAGCGGTGGCATCGAGCAACTTGCCGTCGGCTTCGGCGTTGGTGCGCGCGGCGTGGCCGGCGTAACGCGCCGTCTGAATGGCGCGGGCGACGGCAACGCGTGCGACGATTTGCGCGCTCGTTTCCGCCGGCGGCGGCAGGGTGAGGCCGGCGGCGCTGACCGCTGGCACATCGACGTGGAGATCGATGCGATCGAGCAACGGGCCGGACAGCCGCGCCTGATAGTCGACGGCGCATTTGGGGGCGCGGGAACACGCCCGTGACGCATAGCCGAGATAGCCGCAGCGGCAGGGGTTCATCGCTGCGATCAACTGGACTCGCGCCGGGTAGCTGACATGCGCGGCGGCGCGCGCCACCATGACGGTGCCGGTTTCGAGCGGCTGGCGCAGCGAATCGAGCACGCCGCGCTGGAATTCGGGGAGTTCGTCGAGGAACAATATGCCCAGATGCGCCAGGCTCACCTCGCCGGGCCGGGCCCGCGCGCCGCCGCCGACGAGCGCCGGCATCGAGGCGCTGTGGTGCGGACTGCGGAACGGAGGGGTGCTCACGAGCCGCCCGCCCTCAAGCTCGCCGGCCATCGAGGCGACCATGGACACTTCGAGCGCTTCGGCTGGGGTCAGCTCGGGCAATATGCCCGGCAGCGCCGCGGCAAGCAGCGATTTGCCCGATCCCGGCGAGCCAGACATCAGCAAATTATGGCCTTCGGCCGCTGCAATCTCCACGGCGCGCTTGGCGGTTTCCTGGCCCTTGATCTCGGCCATGTTGGGGCCGGTGCGCACCAGTTCGGCAAGGCTGCGCACCGGCGGTGACAGCAGTTGCGTGCCCTTCAAATGGTTGAGCAGCGCCAAAATATCGGGCGCAGCAATGACATCGACTTCGCCAGCCCATGCTGCCTCGCCGCCTTGAGACGCCGGGCAGATCAGGCCGAGTTCGTGCTCGGCGGCGTGCAGCGCCGCGAGCAGCACGCCGGGCACCGGCGTTAGCCGGCCATCGAGCCCCAGCTCGCCGATAACCAGAAACCCCTCCAGCGCATCGGCGGCGATAACGCCCATGTTGCCCAGCAGCCCCAGCGCAATCGGCAGGTCGTAGTGGGAGCCTTCCTCGGGCAGGTCGGCGGGTGACAGGTTGACGACCACGCGGCGCGGCGGCAGCGCCAGCCCGATGGCGTGGAGCGCCGCCTGGACGCGCTCGCGGCTTTCCTTCACTGCCTTGTCGGGCAGGCCGACGGTCAGGAAACCGGCGGCGCCGCTGGAAATCTGCACCTGCACATCGACGCGCCGCGCCTCCAGCCCCAAAAAGGCCACTGTCCCCACATGCGCGACCAAATGAAATCCCTTTTGCACCAAAACATGGTGACCCTGCAGCGACACTGGGTTGCGCAACGGTTATCCTCAAGTCCGGTTGGGGCGCGGCATCATGGCCGTCTTGTTGTTGCCATAAGTGCGGCCTAGTCGGGCGCCATCGTGCAGCGTCCGGCCTTTCTTCACACCCTTGTCCGCAGCCAGCCGTTTCGTGTCTTTCAACTGGCGCTTGGCGTGCTGCTGATCATTGCGGCTCCGATCGTCGGCATCCCGTTGCCGGGGCCGGCCGGCACGCTGATCTTCGGCTTGGGCTTTGCGCTGGTGCTGCGCAACTCGCGCTGGGCGCGGCGGCGCTATCTGCGCCATACAAAGCGCTACCCACGCGTGCGCCGAGTTGTGGATTTCGGGCTGCGGCGCAAGCCAAAGCCCAATGCGTTTCCGGCAAACGCCCACAAGACCGCGCTGGAAGGCGATCTGAACCCGTCTTCATGACGGCATCATCATTACAGGTTCGTCACGGCGCGGCTGAATTGACGAAACACCGCCTCGTCCCTACATCGCCCGATTGAAGCGCGGCAGCCGCAGGGCGTGCCGCCCGGTTTCGCGCGTTAGGATATACATGCTCGGTTTCGGCGGTCTCGCCAAGCGGCTCTTCGGGTCCAGCAATGATCGATACGTCAAGTCGCTCGCCGGGCTTGTCGGGCGTATCAACGCCTTTGAACCCCAGGTTTCGGCGTTGAACGACACAGCGCTGCAAGCCCAAACCGCCAAGCTGAAGGCGGAACTGGCAGCCGGCAAGACGCTCGACGATGTTCTGCCGGAAGCCTTCGCCACCGTGCGCGAAGCCGCAAGCCGTGCGCTGGGGCAGCGCCATTACGACACCCAGTTGGTCGGCGGTATCGTCCTTCATCGCGGCGAAATCGCTGAAATGCGCACCGGCGAAGGCAAGACTTTGGTGGCGACGCTGGCGGTGTATCTCAATGCCCTTGCCGGCAAGGGCGTCCATGTCGTGACGGTCAACGATTATCTGGCGGCGCGCGATGCCGCATGGATGGGCCAGGTTTACCAGTTTCTGGGCATGAGCGTCGGCGTCATCATCCCCAATATCGACGATGCGACACGCCGCGCCGCCTATGCCGCCGACATCACCTATGGCACGAACAACGAGTTCGGCTTCGATTATCTGCGCGACAATATGAAATACACCCGCGAGCAGATGGTGCAGCGGCCATTCTTTTTTGCCGTCATCGATGAGGTCGATTCGGTGCTGGTCGATGAAGCGCGGACACCGTTGATCATCTCGGGGCCAACCGACGACAAGTCGGAAATGTACACGATCGTCGACACGATGGTGAAGACGCTGGTGGCCGAAGATTATGAGGTCGACGAAAAGCAGAAGTCGGTGATCCTGACCGAGGATGGCACCGAAAAAGCCGAGCGCGCCCTTTCGGCGGCGGGCATTCTCGAAGGCGAGAACCTGTACGATTTCGAGAACACCCAAGCGGTGCATCACCTCAATCAGGCCTTGCGGGCCAATGTCATCTATCGCCGCGACACCGATTATATTGTCCGCGATGACAAGGTGACGATCATCGATGAGTTCACCGGCCGCATGATGGACGGCCGGCGCTGGTCCGATGGCTTGCACCAGGCGGTGGAAGCCAAGGAATCCGTCCAGATCCAGCCCGAAAACCAGACCCTCGCCTCGATCACCTTCCAGAATTACTTCCGCATGTATCCCAAACTGTCGGGCATGACCGGCACGGCGGCAACCGAAGCGTCGGAGTTTTTCGACATCTACAAGCTGAATGTCGTCGTCATTCCGACCAACAAGCCGGTGCTGCGCCAGGACGTCGACGACGAATTCTACAAGGACGCCGATCAGAAATACAAGGCGATCGTCAAGACCATCCGCGAATCATCGGCGCGCAGCCAGCCGATTCTGGTCGGCACAGTGTCGATCGAAAAGAGCGAGATGCTCAGCGAGTTTCTCAAAACCGAAGGCGTCAAGCACGTCGTGCTCAATGCCCGCTTTCATGAACAGGAAGCGCACATTGTCGAACAGGCCGGGCGTCTGGGCGCCGTCACCATCGCCACCAACATGGCCGGGCGCGGCACCGATATTCAGCTCGGCGGCAACTTCGAGGCGCGGGTGACGCGCGAACTCGCCGATTTGCCGGCAGGACCGGAGCGCGAGGCCGCGATTGCGGCCATCAAAGCCGAGGTCGAGACCGAACGCCAGGCGGTGCGCGACGCCGGCGGGCTGTTCGTGCTCGGTACCGAACGCCACGAAAGCCGTCGTATCGACAACCAGCTGCGTGGCCGGTCGGGCCGCCAGGGCGATCCCGGGCTCAGCCGTTTCTATCTGTCGCTTGACGATGATCTGCTGCGTATCTTCGGCCAGCAATCGATGCTCAGCCGCATGATGAACAACGGGCTGGAGGAAGGCGAGGCCATCGTCCACCCGTGGATTTCGAAAGCGATCGAAACGGCGCAAAAGAAGGTGGAAGCGCGCAATTATGATGTGCGCAAACAGCTGCTCCAATACGACGATGTGATGAATGACCAGCGCAAGGTGGTCTATGAACAACGCGCCGACATCATGGATTCGGAGGCCGTCGGCGATGTCGTCGTCGACATGCGGACCGAGACCATCAACGCCATGGTCGGCAGCCATTGCCCGCCGAACAGCTATCCCGAACAATGGGATATCGAGGCGCTCGACGAGGCGGTGAAGACGACGCTGGCGCTGCCCGTCGATGTAACGGCCTGGCCAAAGGAAGAAGCCATCGATCCGGAGATTGTCGTTGATCGACTGATCGCCGCCACCGATGCCAACATGGCCGACAAGGCGGAAAAAGTGCCGCCTGCAACGTGGGTGGAGATTGAAAAAAATTTCCTGCTCCAAGCGCTCGACCATCACTGGAAGGAGCATCTGGCGACATTGGATGCGCTGCGCCAAGTCATCCATTTGCGCGCCTACGCCCAGAAAACGCCGCTCAACGAGTATAAGTCCGAAGCCTTTGCGCTATTCGAACGGATGCTGGTGACGGTGCGCGAGGATGTGACGCGGATGCTGTCCAACGCCCAGTTCCAGGCGGAAGCGCCGCCGCTGCCGCCGCTGCCGGACTTCATCACGACGCATATCGACCCGCTGACCGGCGAAAACGAGATGCCGGGCAACTTCGCCGGTCGCCTGCCGCCGCTCGACATGTTCGGCTCGATGCTGCCGGCTGGTGGCGCGACAATGGAAATGGGCGATGTCAGCGCCGAGGATCTGGCCGAATGGCATCGGTCGGTACCGCGCAACGCGCTTTGCCCTTGTGAATCAGGCCGGAAATTCAAGCATTGCCACGGCGCAATGTGAGCGCCGACTAGGTCGCCGGCACCGACGGGATCGTGGCGCGCTTCATGACGCGCGCCGAATCGCCATAGTCGTCGAGGGCATAGTGCTGCGTCGCCGCATTGTCCCATATCGCCACGTCGCCGGCACGCCAGCGCCAACGCACGGTGTTTTCGGGGCGCTCGACATAGGCTCGCAGCGCGCTGAGCACCGCACGCGATTCGGTTGCCCCCCAGTTTTCGATGCCGGTGATGAAGTTGCCGAGGAACAGGCACGGCGCTCCCGTGACCGGGTGCAGCCGCGCGACAGTATGATCGGTGCGAAACGCCTTGCCGTCGATGAAGCGCTCGGCATGGCGGGCGGCGGCGGCTCTGCCAATCCCGGGCGCGACCCGGCAAAATCATAGTTGTTGCTGTGCGTCGCAACAAGGCAATCCGCCAGGCTGCGCAGGGCATCGGGCAGATAGGCGTAGGCGGCTTCGGTGTTTGCCCACAAGGTGTCGCCGCCGACTTCCGGAACTGTGACGGCCCGCAAAACCGCGATCAGCGGCGGCATCGCTTCAAACGTAGAATCGGTGTGCCAGACATTGGCCTTGCCGCCGTGCGCCGCGTTGAGTTCAAGCAAGGCGCCGCCCCCGCCATGAAGCGCATAGGGCGCTACCTCGCCCAAGGCACCGGCAAAGGCTGCGTGGGCCTCGTCATCGAGCGACTGGCCGCGCAGGAACAGCACCTTGTGGCGCCATAGCGCTGCGCGCAGCTGGCCCAGCGCGGCGGTATCGAGCGGCGTCGCCAAGGCGAGGCCGATTATTTCCGCGCCGATACGCGGGCTTACGGCGTGAATGGAAAACGCTAACTCGCTCACGATATCAGGCTGCAGCGTTTGCCGACGCGTCGGCAAGCCACGCCCGCAATGCCGGAAGCCCGCCGAGTGCCGCGATCGACCTCGCGGTCGGCAACCGCCCGAAATCCTGGTTGCGCGCGATGATGCCCGGCACAACGAAGGTGGCAATTCGGGCCGCAGCCGGCGACGCCGCGCTCTGCATCGTATCTTCGATTGCGACTGCGGCAGAGGCGGAAATGCCGAGCCGTGCCAGAACCGCGTCATAGACATCTGGCGCCGGCTTGCCGCGAACAACGGTGCCGGCGTCGGCGACAAAATCGAACATCGCCGCTGTCAAAGTGGGCGCCGTTGCAGCAAACATCGCCGCGATATTGCCTGCCGATGTCGTCGACGCCATCGCAACGGCGATACCGGCCGCTCGCGCCTGCGCCAAAAGGTCGACAACGCCGGGATTGGGGCGTAACCCTTGGGAGCGCATCATGCCCTGAAAA
>JAYUUE010000427.1:0-2357 GCA_043754785.1 Polymorphobacter sp.
ATGCAGCACGGGGGGAGATGCAATGACCGAAGTGCGCGTACCAACGGACCTGTGGCCCGACGACGATACCGCAGAATCGATCGTCTGGCTGTTCGCGGACGGCGCGGCGGTCATCGAAGGCGAACTGATCGCAGAAATCCTCGTCGAAAAAGCGACGCTGGAGCTTTACGCCCCGGCGTCGGGCACGCTGCGCATCGGCATGGACGCCGACGATGCAATCGACAAAGGCCAGTTGGTCGCCAACATCGCATAGCGTCATCTCTCCCGCCTGAGGGAGAGATGAGCGACGCGGCGTCGCGGAGGCGACATCGGTCGCAGGCGGCCCGGGTGAGAGTGTGTCCGAATGCCGAAACTGGAAAACGCTTCCTCGGAGAAATCCTACCGCCCGGTGAATTTGGGCGCGCGCTTGTCGCGGTAACTGCCGAATGCCTCGCGGAAATCCGCCGTCCCCGTCGCCAGTTCCTGTTCGTGGTCGGCATAAGCGAAACCGACATCATAGCTGTCATCCATCGCCGTCCAGATCTGCGCCTTCATCGCTGCCAGCGCGCGCGGCGCCGAATAGGCTGCGATGTTGCGCGCATAGTCGGTCACATGCGGCATCAGGGCATCGTCCGCGAACACGGCATTGACGATGCCGAGCCGCTCCGCCTCCACCCCGTCAAAGCGCCGCGCCGTATACAGCAAATCTGCCGCCCGCGCCGTGCCTACCAGCCGGCTGAGCAGCCATGCCGAACCCTTTTCCCCCGGCACGCCGATCCGCGCGAAGGTCGCGTTGAGCAGCGCCGATTTCGCCGCAAAGCGAATGTCGCAGTGCAGCGCCAGGATGAACCCCCAACCGAATGCCGGGCCGTTGATCGCCGCTATCGTCGGCTTGCGGCAGGTGATCAGGCCGTTCCAGCCGCAGGCGAAGAATCGCGCCATGTCCGGGCCGATGTCATCACCCCATTGCGGCGCGATGCCCGGGTCGGTCGCCACGCCGCTGCTGGCGCCGCTGCCGATCAGGCCGAGATCGAGCCCCGCCGAAAAGCCGCGTCCAGAACCGGTCAGCACGATGACCTGCACCGCCGGATCGGCCCCCGCCACCGCCACCAGCCGGAATACCTCGCTCAGCATGTCCGGCGTCAGCGCATTCAACTTGTCGGGCCGGTTGAAGGTCAGCGTCGCCACGCCGGCCTCCACCGCATAAAGCACGTCGGTCATGCCGCAAACGGCGCTGCGAATTGGGCCAGCCGCCCGCTGATGATAGCGTTTGCCTCGGCCATGATGCCGTCGATCAGTTGCTTGCAGGTCGGAATATCGTGGATGAGCCCGACGACCATGCCGCACGACCAGGCGCCGGCGTCCATCGTGCCGTCGGTCATGATCTTGGGGTAAACTCCCGCGACTTCAGCGATGATATCATCGAACTTGATCGTGTCGCCAAGCGCCTTTTCCTTGGCGAGCAGGCGCTCGACGGCGGAATTGTTGAGCACCCGCTCGGTGTTGCGCAGCGGCCGCATCACCAGCCGTGTATCAAGTTCGGTCGCCGCCAATATGGCGTTCTTGACGTTAATGTGCACCGGCGCCTCGACCGTCGCAATGAAGCGCGTGCCCATGTTGACGCCCTCCGCCCCCATCGCCAGCGCCGCCACCAGCTGCTTGCCATTGGCGACCCCGCCCGAGGCCACGAATGGAATCGTCAGTTCCTCGGCGGCGCGCGGCAAAAGGATGAAGTTCGGCACATCATCCTCTCCCGGATGGCCGCCGCATTCGAAACCATCGACCGACACCGCATCGCAGCCGATCGATTCAGCCTTGAGCGAGTGGCGAACCGAGGTGCATTTGTGGATGACCACGATGCCAGCATCCTTAAGCATCGGCAGCCATTTCACCGGATTATTGCCGGCGGTTTCCACCGCCTTCACCCCGCCGTCGATGATCGCCTTGACGTAACCGGGGTAATCCGGCGTCGCCAAGCCAGGCAAAAAGGTCAGATTCACACCGAACGGCTTGTCGGTCATCTCGCGGCAGCGCGCGATTTCCTTGGCCAGGTCATCCGGCGTGCGCTGCGTCAGCCCGGTGATGATCCCCAGCCCGCCGGCATTCGACACCGCTGCCGCCATCTCGGCGAAGCCGACATAGTGCATGCCACCCTGGATGATCGGATGTTCGATGCCGAACAATTCTGTAATGCGGGTTTTCATGGCGATCGGTCCCCAATGTGCCTTGCACTTTGGCTAGCGCGTCGAAGTTACGCCCGCAACCTAAGCATTCTTGCTGCTCTTGCCTGCTTTCCCTGCTCCCCACGTGAGCGAAGCGAGCGTAGAGTGGGGAAGGTCGGGCCGGGGTGTCGGTAAGGAAAAGAGCAGGGACATGGG
>JAYUUE010000428.1:0-6919 GCA_043754785.1 Polymorphobacter sp.
GACATCGAGGCGCCGACCTTCGCAAAACTCTACTCAGGCCAATGGTCTCACCCTACCATATCTAGTGGGAGTGGGTGAAAAGCGGATAGGCACGAATTGATCTTTCCTGTTTCTGAAGCGCCAAGAAAGCTGGGTCTTGGGTCAAGCCCGGGACGACGGTCAGGAAACCCGCCCCGCTACCTTCCGCATCGATCCCGCCACCTCGGGCGGCATATATTTCTCGTCGTGCTTGGCCAGGATCGTCTCGGCCGTGAACACCCGCGACGCCGGGTCGATGCGGCCTTCAGCGATTACGCCTTGGCCTTCCCGAAACAGATCGGGCAAAATCCCGGTGTAAGTCACTGGCCAGGTCCGCGCATTGTCCGTCACCACAAAGGTCACGGTCTGACCGCTGCGCACCAGCGAGCCCTTTTCGACCATGCCGCCGAGCCGGATGGCGGCCACCGGCAGCGGCTTACCCTCAAGGTCCGACGGCGCATAGAAATAGGTCGCCTTGTCACCGAGGGTTGAAAACGCCAGCGCGCCAGCGCCGCCAAGCGCCGTCATGGCGCCGACGACAAGCCACAGTCGCTGGGTCTTGGCTCGCAATTTCATCGGCGCTTCAGCGCGTCGGCGCGCCGTTCGGCGTTGCGCATTGTCGTCAAGCTCCACAGCAGCAGTGCCGCCATGCCGCCGATGGTCAGGATATACGCCGGCCAGATGTAAGAGGCCCAGAGGTCGGGACTTTCGAGCATTATGCAATCGCCTCCGCGAGGCGCCGCGACCGGGCCTCGACACGCTGTTCAGCGATCATCGCGCGCATCCGCATGAGGACGATAGCGGCGAACAAGAACGTGAAGCCCGCCACCGACAGCAGCAGCGGCCTCAGCATTTCCGGCGCCATCGCCGATTTGCCCGACAGCACGCTGATGCTCGAGCCCTGGTGCAAGGTGTTCCACCATTCGACCGAATATTTGATCACCGGCAGGTTGATGGCACCGACCAGCGCCAGGATCGCCGCGCCCTTGCGTTCGCCGCCCTTTTCGCCTTCCGACGCCGACAGCGCCAGATAACCGAGGTACAGGAACAGCAGCACCAGCATCGAGGTAAGGCGAGCATCCCATACCCAATAGGTGCCCCAGGTCGGCTTGCCCCATAATGAACCCGACATCAGGCAGATGGCGGCAAAGGCCGCACCGGGCGGGGCGATCGCCCTTGCAGCAATCGCGGCGAGTGGGTGGCGCCAGATCAGCGCCGTGGCCGAGGCGATCGCCAGCCCGAGATAACCGCCCGAGGCGAGCCAGGCGGCGGGCACATGGACATACATGATGCGAACGCTGTCGCCCTGCTGATAATCCGGTGGCGACGCGAACAGCCCAATATACAGGCCGGCACCGGTAAGGATCAGTCCGAGCACTAGCCCCAACGGGGTAGCGATGCGCGCAATGCGCAGAAACCGCGCGGGGTTGGCGAAACGATGCATGTTGGGGGGCTTTTAGCACGCGGGGCGAATGGGGGAAGCCGCCAATTGTCACGGGATATCCGACACCCGGCGGGGCCTATGGGCTTAAGCAGCTTGCTCGCCAGCGCTGCCGATGTATGCCTTTGTGCAACGAGAACAGGGGTGACAGATGCACTACGCCGAACTTGCGCAGGCGCGCGACGAGCTGACCGGCCCTGGCGGCGCATTCGAGATCGAGATGGCCGCTGTGCTCGGTCATTGCCTGCGCAGTTACAAGAACGCCCCGCAGAACATTCGGGCGTTCTGGCTGGCGACCGCCGCCTTCGCCGATCGGGCCTATCTGATCTATGGCGACGAACGGCTGAGCTATGCCCAGGCGCATGCCCGAGTGAACGCGGTTGCGGGTTGGCTGGCGGCGCAGGGGGTGGTGCCCGGTGATCGCGTCGCCATCGCCATGCGCAACTATCCCGAATGGCTGCTGATTTATTGGGCGTGCGTGTCGTGTGGCATCGCCGTTGTCGGCATGAATGCCTGGTGGACCGCCGAGGAAATGGCGTATGCGCTGACGGATTCGGCGCCCAAGGCGCTGTTTCTCGATGCCGAGCGGCTGGTGCGTCTGGGCGAGCGACCCGAACTGGCGGCGGGGCTGACGCTTGTCGGCGTGCGCATCGATGGTGCGCCGGCGAATGTCACGCGCTGGTCCGAAGTGATCGCCCATGGCGGTGCCATGCCCGATGTGGCGGTCGACCCGGATGCCGACGCCTGCATCTTCTATACGTCGGGCACCACAGGTTATCCCAAGGGCGCGCAGCTGACGCATCGCGGCTGCATCGCCAATGTGATGAACCTGCTCTACGCCGGGGCATCGACGGCACTCGCTACCCAGCGTGCCACCGGAACGGCGCCGCCTGCCGAAGCGGCCATCCCAGTGACCTTGATCACCACGCCGCTGTTCCATGTCACCGCCAACAATTGCGGCGCCTATGCCACCACCGCGACCGGTGGTGCGATGGTGCTGATGTATCGCTGGGACGCTGGCGAGGCGTTGCGGCTGATCGCGCGCGAGCGGGTGAGCGGCATGAGCGGGGTGCCGGTGATGGCACGCGAAGTCATCAGCCATCCGGATTTCGACACGACCGACCTGTCGAGCCTGACCTCGCTGGCGGGTGGCGGGGCGCAGGTGCCGCCGGATCTGGTCGCCAAGATCGAGACACTGGTGGTCACGGCGCGGCCGGGCACTGGCTATGGCATGACCGAGACCTGCGGGATCATCACTTCGGTGGCCGGCGATTTTTTTGTCGACAAGCCTGATAGCGCCGGGCCGGCAATGCCCAACTTCGAGGCGAAGTGTGTCGATGACGACGGCAACAGCGTCGCTGCGGGCGCGGTGGGGGAATTGTGGGTCAAGGGATCATCGGTCATCAAGGGCTACATCAACCGGCCGGAAGCAACCGCGGCGTCGATCACCAATGGTTGGCTCCACACTGGTGACATTGCGCGCATCGATGACGATGGATCCATTTTCATCGTCGACAGGAAGAAGGACATGGTCCTGCGGGGCGGCGAGAATGTCTATTGCGCCGAAGTCGAGGCGACGGTGTATCGCCATGCGGCGGTGGCCGAATGCTGTGTGTTCGGGGTGGCGGACGAACGGCTGGGTGAGGAAGTCGGCGTGGCGGTGGTGCTCAAGCCGGGTGAGAGTCTGAGCGATGGCGAATTGCGCGCGCATTGTGCAACGCTGGCGGCAAGCTACAAGGTGCCGCGCTATGTGTGGTTCATGGATGAGCCGCTGCCGCGAAATGCCAGCGGCAAATTTTTGAAGCGGGAACTGCGCGACCGGTTGAGCCCGGAGGTGGCGGCGGCGTGAGGTCTGCTCGCTCCCCGCAGGACGAGGACGTTAGGGCCGCCCCAGCCGCACCAGCGCGGCGTCCAAGGCCTGCAGGAACCGCGCGCGGTCGGCTTTCGAAAACGCCGCCGCGCCGCCGGGTATGACGTCGCCGCCGGCGCGCAGGTCGGCCATGATGGCGCGGGTCGCTATGGCAGCGCCGATCGAGCTGGTCGTGAAAGCGCGGCCATTGTGGTTGAGCACAGTGGCGCCAGCCTTCAGCGCGCGGTCGGCGAGCAGGATGTCGCCGGTGATGACCAGAGTATCGGGTCCGGATTGTTCCGCGATCCAGTCATCGGCGGCGTCGAAGCTGTCGCTGACCATGATTTGCGTCACCAGCGGATGGCCGGGCAGGCGCATGCCGCTGTTGCTGACAACGACCACCGGCACGGCGTGGCGGATGGCGACGCGGTAGATGTCGTCCTTGACCGGGCAGGCGTCGGCATCGACGAGGATGCGCGGCATGACTTGCCCTCCTTCAACCTTGGCGGAACTTGCCCCGTTGAGTCGGGTTCGACGGGCCAGTGCGCGGACCCCTCGGCCCGTTCGATGGCGCGGTCGTTGGACGGCCCTGCGGACCCAGCGCCCGCACCAGCACGGGGCGATTGGGCTTGCCGCCCGGTCGCGGTCCGCTGCGTTGCGGTGCCGGCGGGCCATCGGCGGGGATGATACGGATGCCGCCTTCGGGGCTGCGGTCTTCGCCTTCGGTGCGGTGCAGGGCTTCGGCAAACTTGTTGGCCAGCCCGCGCGGGATTTCGAACATGGTTTCTTCCGGCCCGATGCGGATGGCGCCAATTTCATTCTTCGTCACATGGCCGCGGCGGCAGATCAGCGGCAGCAGCCAGCGGGGATCGGCGTTGAGGCGGCGGCCGACATCCATGCGGAACCACACCGTGTCATCAAAGCCGTCGCGCGGCGCCTCACTGCGATCGGGTCGCGGCGCCGGGCGGCTGTTGTCGAGCAGTTCCTCGACCGCCGGCATCTTCGAGCGGTGCATCCGCACCAATGCGGCAGCGATGTCCTGGGGACTGCGCTCGTTGAGCAGCCGGTCGGCAAGCGCGCGGTCTTCGTCATCGATCTCGGTCGGCACTTCCATCAGCGCGCTGAGCAGGCGCTCATGATCGTTGCGGCGAATATCATCGGGGCCGGGGACAGGCAGCCATTCGGCGTTGATGCGCGCGCCGCGCAGCATGGCGTCGACGCGGCGGCGCGCCGGATACGGCACGATCAGGATGGCGGTGCCTTTCTTGCCGGCGCGTCCGGTGCGGCCCGAGCGGTGCTGAAGGATTTCGGCATCGCGCGGCAGTTCGACATGGACGACCAGCGACAGGTTGGGCAGATCGATGCCGCGCGAGGCGACGTCGGTGGCGACGCAGATGCGGGCGCGGCGATCGCGCAGGGCTTGCAAGGCCTGGTTGCGCTCGCTCTGCGAGTGCTCGCCGGAGAGGGCGACGGCGTCGAAGCCGCGCTCGATCAGGCTGGCGTGGAGGTGGCGAACATTGTCGCGGGTGGCACAGAACAGCATCGCCGTCGGGGCTTCGTGGAAGCGCAGCAGGTTGACGACGGCGTTTTCGATATCGGCGGGGGCGACGGTAACGGCCTGATAGGCGATATCGCCATGGCCGCGATCTTCGCCGACCGTGGAGATGCGCAGCGCATCCTTCTGATAGCGCTTGGCCATCGCTACGATGGGCTTGGGCAGTGTTGCCGAGAACATGAAGGTGCGACGCGCGTCGGGGGTGGCGTCGAGGATTTGTTCAAGGTCTTCGCGAAAGCCCATGTCGAGCATCTCATCGGCTTCATCGAGCACCGCGACACGGATTTGCCCGAGGTTGAGCGCGCCGCGTTCGAGGTGGTCACGCAGCCGGCCGGGCGTGCCGACGACGATGTGGGACCCTTGCGCGAGCGACTTGCGTTCCTTGGAGGCATCCATGCCGCCGACGCAGGTGGCGATGCGCGCGCCGGTCTTGGCGTAAAGCCACATCAATTCGCGGCTGACTTGCAGTGCCAATTCGCGGGTCGGGGCGATGACAAGGGCGAGGGGCGCGCCGGGACGATCGGTGCGGCCATCCTCGCTGAGCAGTTGCGGCGCCATCGCCATGCCGAAAGCGACGGTCTTGCCGGAGCCGGTCTGGGCGGAAACCAGCAGATCACGGCCGTCAGCATCGGGCTGGATAACCGCGGCCTGGACGGGGGTGGGCGCGGCGTAGCCACGGGCGGAAAGCGCTTCGGCGAGAAGCGGCGGCAGGGTTCCAAAGGACATATGAGTTGCCCTATGCCTGAATATTGTGCGTTTGGCGAATTATGCTGCGCTGCACGCGGAATTGCAGCATGGATCACGTTAGTATATACACGGATATCCGATTTGGAGATTCGCCATGAATGCCGCAACGACCAAGACCTTTCGTAGCGGCAACAGCGAGGCTGTGCGGTTACCGAAGGATATTGGCTTCGGCCCAGGCACCGAGGTGGAGATTGTTCGCAAGGGCAATGAAATCACGATCCGGCCCAAACGGCCGAGCATCGCAGACATGATTGAAAGCTTGCGGAAACTGCCCAAGCCAACAACGCCGTGGGTCCGTGAACCAATCGAGTTTCCAGAGCGGGGGTGGACAAAATAGGTTCGGTGCAAAGTGGTTTGTTTGCTTGATGCGAGCGTCGTCATACATTTGCTGGAAGGTCACGAAGGCATCGCTGGCGCCGTGTCCGAGCTCGTCTCCGGTTTTGATATTTCAGCGCTGACGCGGTCCGAACTTGAAAATGGTATCGCGCGGGACCCGGCGAATGCCGAAATGCGCCGAGCCATGCTCGATGCGTTTTTGGCCACCATCGCGGTCTTGCCTTTCGGCGATGACGCAGCCGCAGAATATGGTCGGATCGTTGGTGCCTTGGGCTATTCCCGCGCAAAAACGATTGACCGAATGCTCGCTGCACAGGCCATTGTGTCAGGGGCGCAACTTATCACGATGAACGGCGATGACTTTCGGCCGATCGCTGACCTTAATCTCGCGGTCTGGGTGGGGTAGGACGGACCGAAGCCCGCCCTCCGAATACCTCAATAGACTTCGAACAGTCCAGCCGCGCCCATGCCGCCGCCGACGCACATCGTCACGACGACATATTTGACGCCGCGGCGCTTGCCTTCGATCAGGGCGTGGCCGGTGCAACGGGCGCCGGTCATGCCGTACGGGTGGCCGATCGAGATGGCGCCGCCGTTGACGTTGAGGATGTCCTGATCGATGCCGAGCACATCGGCGCAGTGCAGGACCTGGACGGCAAAGGCTTCGTTGAGCTCCCACAGACCGATGTCGTTCATTGTCAGGCCGTTGGCTTTCAGCAGCTTGGGAATGGCGTAAATCGGGCCGATGCCCATTTCGTCGGGCTCAAGGCCGGCGACGGCCATGCCGCGATAGACGCCGAGCGGGGTCAGGCCCTTTTTGGCGGCGACGCCGGCTTCCATCAGGACGCTGGCCGAGGCGCCATCCGACAGCTGTGAAGCATTGCCGGCGGTGATGACGCCGCCTTCGATGACGGGTTTGAGGCCCTGCAAGCCTGCCAATGTGGTTTCGGCGCGGTTGCCTTCATCCTTGGAC
>JAYUUE010000429.1:0-20712 GCA_043754785.1 Polymorphobacter sp.
TCGGCCAGCATATTCCCGGCGGCATCGCCGAACTGGCATCGAACTGGCCGTCCCCAGACCGCATGGCGGTCGAATTGCTGGCGATGGGCCAGCGGCTGAGCATCACACTCGACGTCGGCGACACCGCGGTTCGTGCCACCTTCACGCTGCCCGGGATGCTGGGATTCATGGCCGATGCGATTTCGGCGGCGGTGCGGCGCGAGGGCAGCCGGTTGTTGTTGCCCAAGCATTGACGCCGAGGCTCACATACGGCAACCGTTCTTTATTCGTTCCCAATCGAGGCCCGGAATGGCGCGCACCGCAACCCGATATGTCTGCCAGGCTTGCGGCGGGGTGAGCAGCCGCTGGCAGGGGCAGTGCGCCGATTGCAGCGCGTGGAACACCATCCAGGCCGAGGCGAGCGCTGCGGCGACGCCGTTTGCGGCGAAACACTCGCTGGCCGGCGGCGGGCGCAAATTCGCGATGGTGTCGCTCGCGGACGATGTCGTGCTGCCCGACCGGCTTTCGACCGGGATTGGCGAGCTTGATCGCGCGCTCGGCGGTGTGGTGGGTGGGCCGAACGCTGGCGGACTGGTGCCGGGCAGCGTCATCCTAATCGGCGGCGACCCCGGTATCGGCAAGTCGACGTTGCTGTTGCAGGCGGCGGGGCGGATGGCGCGCGACGGCCATGCCGTGGCCTATGTGTCCGGCGAGGAAGCCGCCGACCAGGTGCGGCTGCGGGCGCGGCGGCTGGGGCTGGCCAAGGCCGATGTCCAGCTGGCGAGCGAGACCAGCGTGCGCGATATCTTGACGACGTTGGCGGCGGGGCCGCCGCCGGCGCTGCTGGTCATCGATTCGATCCAGACGATGCATTCCGACACGCTGGAAGGCGCGCCGGGCACGGTCAGCCAAGTGCGAGCGAGCGCGCAGGAGTTGATCCGTTATGCCAAAACCACCGGCTGCGCGCTGATCCTCGTCGGCCATGTGACCAAGGATGGCCAGTTGGCCGGCCCGCGCGTGCTTGAGCACATGGTCGATACCGTGCTGTATTTCGAAGGCGAGCGCAGCCACCAGTATCGCATCCTGCGGCCGGTGAAGAACCGCTTTGGCGGCACCGACGAGATCGGCGTGTTCGCCATGGGCGCCGACGGGCTGGAGGAGGTGACCAACCCATCGTCGCTGTTCCTCACCGACCGCGACACAGCGGTCACTGGCGCTGTCGTGTTTCCGGCGATGGAGGGGACGCGGCCGGTGCTGTGTGAGATCCAGGCGTTGGTGGTCAAGGTCCCATCGGGGGCGACGCCGCGCCGCGCGGTGGTGGGCTGGGATTTGGGGCGGCTGTCGATGCTGCTGGCGGTGCTGGAGGCGCGCTGCGGGCTCGGGTTCGGCACGCACGAGGTCTATCTGAACGTCGCCGGCGGGTTGAAGGTGCAGGACCCGGCGGCTGATCTTGCCGTGGCGGCGGCGCTGATTTCGGCGCTGACCGACCGGCCGCTGCCCGCCGATGCGGTCGCATTCGGCGAGGTGGCGCTTTCGGGCGAGCTGCGCCCGGCCGGATTGGCGACGCTGCGGTTGAAGGAAGCGGCCAAGCTGGGGTTTGCCTCGGCGTTTGCGCCCAAAGGCACGGCGAGCGGGGCGTTGCGGGTGGAGGCGCTGGCAACGTTGGCGGCGCTGGTCGACCGGTTGGCGCCGTAGTTGGACTGAAGCGAAGGCGAAATCAAAAAAGTGACGCGGGTTTGAGCCAGACGGCATTCTCGTCTAGACGCGGCTGACCATGGTCGCTCTTACCGCATTTGACATCGTTGTCGGGATTCTTGTCGTGCTGGCGGCGCTTGCCGGACTGGCACGGGGGTTCGTCGGCGAAATCGTGTCGCTGCTCGCCTGGGCAGCGGGAATCGTCGCGGTGCGGTTATTCTACACGCCGGTGAAATCGTTTGCAGCCAGATTGACCGGAACGGAATCGGGCGGCGCCATTTTGGCGTTGGTGGTGGTGTTCCTCGCCGCCTTCATCACTGTCCGCTTGATCGGTGGCCGGCTGAGCAGCGGCACCAAGGCGTCGATCATCGGGCCGATCGACCGGCTGCTCGGGCTGGGCTTCGGCGCGGTCAAGGGCGTGCTCGGCGCGGCGTTGCTGTTCTTGCTGGTCAACATGGCATTCGACACCATTGACCCTGGCGAGCCCTCACCCGACTGGATCGCTGCGGCGCGGACGGCGCCGACGCTGGCGATGGTTTCAAAGGCGCTGGTCGATTTCGTCGAAGAGCATCGCCGGCTGGCGAGCGATGTTGCTGGCGCTGGCGATCCGCACGCCGGGCTGGGGATTCCACCGGCGCGCCAGGGGGGCGGCTATGCGCCCAGGGAACGCAGCGCGCTCGACAAGCTGCTCGACGACCAAGAGAAGGCGTCGCCCGCGACACCCATCTGATGACGATACGCTTGTACAATACGCTGACGCGGCAGAAGGACGTGCTGGTCCCGCTCGATCCCGAGCGCGTGACGATGTATGTCTGCGGGCCGACAGTCTATAGCCGCGCCCATATCGGCAATGCCCGGCCGGCGGTGGTGTTCGACGTGCTGCGGCGGCTGCTGCGCCACGAATATGGCGCCGATCACGTGGTATACGCGCGCAATATCACCGATATCGACGATCGCATCATCGCGGAAAGTGCCAGCACCGGCGTACCGATCGCCGAGATAACGGCGCGCACCGAACAATGGTATCTCGGTGACATGCGCGCGCTGGGCGTCGAAGACCCGGACATCGCGCCGCACGCGACGACGAGCATCGCCGCGATGATCGCCATGATGGAAGTGCTGGTCGCCAAGGGCAACGCCTATGCGGCGGCGGGCCATGTGCTGTTCGATGTGCCGAGCTTCAAGGACTATGGCCGGCTGTCGCGCCGGCCGCTCGACGAGATGATTGCCGGGGCGCGGGTGGAAGTAGCGCCTTACAAGAAGTCACCGGCGGATTTCGTGCTGTGGAAGCCATCGACAGACGACCAGCCGGGGTGGGATTCCCCCTGGGGCCGCGGGCGGCCGGGGTGGCACATTGAATGCTCGGCGATGATCGCCGAGGCCTTGGGCACGACCATCGACATCCATGGCGGCGGGCAGGATTTGCAATTCCCGCACCACGAGAATGAGTTGGCGCAATCGACCTGCGCCCATGACGGCGCGCCGCTGGCGCAGATCTGGATGCACAACGGCTTTCTCAACATGGGCGGCAGCGACAAGATGTCGAAATCGCTGGGCAATGTCATGGGGGTCGATGAGCTGCTGGCGCAGGTGTGGTCGGGCGATGAGCTGCGGCTGGCGCTTCTGAGCGCGCATTACCGGCAGCCGCTAGAGTGGACGGAGCAGTTACTGCGGCAGTCCAAGGCGACCTTGGATCGATTGAATGCGGCAGTACCATTGCTGAATTTGAGTTTTTTTGCGTCGCCGTCTACAGCTGATACTGCGGTCGTCGAAGCTTTATCGGACGATCTCAATACGCCCAACGCGATTAAGCGACTGCACGAACTTGCATACGACTGCGAAAGCGCGGCGAGTAATTTCAGGTTGGTGACTGACGAATGGGTCGATAGGCCTATCGACCAAGACCTCCCTTACAAACAAGCGCAAAAGCGCTTGGCAGACGCCGCTAGCTTGTTGGGCTTGCAGCTCGACCACCGCAAAAGTCCGGCAGGAAGACTTGCCAAACTCGTATCCGAAATGGCGAATGAAGATCGGCAAGCCATAGACTCACAAATCGCCGCCCGCACCGCCGCGCGAGCCGCGAAAAACTTCGCCGAATCCGACCGTATCCGGGATGAACTCGCTGCCGCCGGCATCATCCTCGAAGACGGGTCCGGCGGGACGAACTGGCGGCGGGCCTGACTCGTCAAGCATCGGGCCGACTGCTCTATTGCGCGGATGGCCACCATGCTCCACACGCCGCGCATCGTTAAAATTACCTGTGATCCCGAAATCATGGGCGGGTGGCCGTGCGTTAGCGGCACGCGCATCCCGGCGGAGACGATCCTCGCCTGCATCATGGGCGGCGACGATGATCGGCGCATCGTTCGCGCCTATCCCACAATGCCGCTCGGCGGCATCGAGGCAGTCCGCGACTGGGCGCGAGCGCAGGGGCGGCTTGGTTCGGTTCCTCATTGATGAGTGCCTGACCCCCGAACTTCTAGCCGAGGCCTATGCGCGAGGCTTCGAAGCGCATCATGTCGACACGATGGGCCTGGCCAAAGCGAGCGATCGTGCGCTGATGGTGCAGATCGTCGGGGGCGACTTCACCTTCGTCACCAACAATCGCCGCGATTTCCTGCGGCTTTACCATGTCATCGACGTTCACGCTGGATTGCTCACCATCATTCCGTCGGTTGGCATCGAGTGTCAGGCCGAACTGTTCAACGCATCCCTTGATGCGATTGCTGCGGCGGGGGATGATATGACCGGCGAATTTGTCGAAGTCGCGGCTGACGGCACGGTTACGATCACGCGCTATCCAGCGCCGGGAGGCAATGACTGATGCGATCCGTTATTTTCGTGCTGGCTCTGCTTGCCGCCCCGGCCCTCGCCGCGCCGCCGCGCACTGTCCCCGCGTCCGACCTCCTCATCCGCCAATCCTCGCCG
Organism: Polymorphobacter sp.; assembly: GCA_043754785.1. Classification (GTDB taxonomy): domain Bacteria; phylum Pseudomonadota; class Alphaproteobacteria; order Sphingomonadales; family Sphingomonadaceae; genus Sandarakinorhabdus. The sequence continues at coordinate 4,603 of JAYUUE010000429.1, forward strand.
CAGATTGACTGGCGCTGGCGCGTCGCGCCCGAAGCCGCGACGCAGCCGGCGTTGCTCGCCTCCATGCGCGCCGCCGCGTTGAAAGCGGCGGCCAAGGCGCGCACCGACGCCGCCGGCGATGCCGCCAGTGCAAAAAAGTCCGGGTTCCCGTTCCGCCGGTACGAAGCCATCAGCGACTGGAGCCTGGCCGCCGATACGCCGCACCCGCTGGCGCTCGCCGGCGAAACTTACAGCCTCACCGGCGGCGCACATGGCAACACGGGTTCTGCCGCCCGCATGTGGGACAAGACTGCAAAGCGCTCCATCCCCATCGACGCGCTGTTCAGCGACTGGCCGCGCGCCCGGGCGTTGATCATGCCGGCGTTCTGCAACGCATTGGCCGCTGAACAAACGCGGCGGCTGGGCGCGGCACCGACCAGCGAGATGAACGCCTGTCCCAAAATCGCCGAACAGCCGATGGTCCCCTGGGTCGGGATTGGATCGCGCGCGGCGCAATTGCGTGTGCTGGTCGCACCCTATGTTGCGGGGTCCTATGCGGAGGGGTCGTATCTGATCACCTTCCCTTGGCCCGATGCGGTACGGGCGCTGGTCAAGCCGGGGTATCGCGCGGATTTGTTCGGGGCCGAGCCGTAATGTGTCATGCCAGCGCAGGCTGGCATGACAATGTGTTGGGGGCACTCGCCACATCGCGCCCCGTCGCTTATATCTGCTGCAATGTCGGAAACGCTTTATAATACGCAAATTCTGCGCCTCGCTGCTTCGACGGCGGATGCGGTGCGGCTTGAAGCGCCGCAGGGCTCGGCAATGAAGGTTTCCCCCGTGTGCGGCAGCACGGTGACGGCGGATATCGACCTCGACGCTGCCGGCCGCATTGTCCGACACGGCCAGGCGGTGCGCGCCTGTGCGCTGGGGCAAGCTGCGGCGGCGCTGGTGGGCGCCGACATTATCGGCAAGGACAGCACGGCATTGAACGCCGCACGCGCCGAAATAGCCGATTGGCTGGCCGGCCGCTCCGAAGCCGTTCCCGGCTGGCCGGGCATGGACGTGTTCGCCCCGGCACGGGCGCACCGGGCACGGCACCCGTCGATCCTGCTGGCGCTGGATGCCGCCATCGCCGCCGCGGCAGCGGCCATGGTGCGGCGCGCGGCCTGACCTTGGCGGGCGCTCATACCCCCTTATTCTTACAGGAAACCGTGGTTTACCTTGGGGGCAGCGGTGGTGCTGGTGCCGCTGTTCATCCGCTTCCGGCTGGGCGCCGTGCTTCGATCCGGTGGCGTTGGGCGAGATTCCGATGGCCGATGAAATGGCCCGAAATTCATCTTTACGCAGCGTCAGACAGGGCGTAGCCTTCGGTCATTCTGTAGGGGAAACGAGATGAAGATCGCGCTCGCGTTTGCAGTGACCACCCTGTCTGCCATTGCCCTTGCCGCGCCGGCGCTGGCCAGCGGCTGGGATGGCACCTGGCACGGTGACATCGCCTCGTACAAACCGCCGTCCAAGATCGTCACCCGGCTGCTGAAAAACGGCCATTACACCTCGGACGGCAGCGTGCCGCCGCGCGACATTGTCGCCGATGGCAAGTTTCACGCGATCAAGGGTGACCCCTATGCCGATGAAATGATGGTTCAGGCCGTCGACAAGGCGACGGTCAAGCAGGCGATGCGCAAAGCCGGCAAGGATATCAACCAGTCGGTTTCGACGGTCGATGCGTCGGGCAAGACGCTGACCATGGCCTATACCGACATGACTGCACCGGGCGGCACCGTGACGGGCACCAACAAATCCGCCCGCGTCACCGCCGGACCGCCGGGGTCGCACGCTATATCGGGGCAGTGGAAAAGCGTTGCCATCGTCAAAACGTCGGAAAACAACCTAGACGTGACGTTGAAGGACACCGGCAAGACACTGGCGCTTTCGACGCCGACCGGCATTGCCTACACCGCCAGCTTTGGCGGCGCCGCGGTGCCGTTGAAGGGCGACCCGAGCAACATCATGGTCGCGGTCAAGCGCGCAGGTGCCAACACCATCGTCGAAACCGACAGCCGCGGCGGCAAGGTCATCAGCGTCCAGACCATGAAGCTGTCGCCGGACGGCAAGACCGTTGTCGTCATGATCGACGACAAGGAATATGGCACGACCTCCGAATGGACCACGCACAAGAAATAAGCGCCGGGCCACAGCGCGAATTTCGCTTCGACAGGGGGCGGCGGCCGGCATAGGATGGCCGTCACCGTTGGGAGTTGTACATGACACTATCGCGCGAAATCCGGCTGAAGAGCCGTCCATCCGGTGTGCCCGGTGCCGATAATTTCGAAATCGCCAGCGTCGATGTCGGCGCGCCGGGCGCCGGCCAGGTGCTGGTGCGCAACAGCTTCATGTCGGTCGATCCTTATATGCGCGGCCGCATGTATGATCGCGCCAGCTATGTGCCGCCATTTCAGATCGGCGAGGTCCTCCAGGGTGGCGCCATCGGCGAAGTGATCGAATCGAACGCAGACGGCTTTGCCAGGGGCGATCTGGTTTCGTCGTTCTTTGGCTGGCGCGAAGCCTTCGTCGCCCCGGCGACCGCGCTCGAAAAGCTGCCGCGCCACGCCAATGTGCCCGACCAGGCATTTCTGGGCGTGCTGGGGATGCCGGGGCTGACTGGCTATGCCGGACTGCTGGAGATCGGCCAGCCCAAGGCAGGCGAGACGGTGTTTGTCTCCGGCGGTGCTGGGGCTGTTGGTTCGGTCGTGGCGCAGGTGGCGAAGATCAAGGGCTGCACCGTGGTCGCGACAGCGGGCACCGATGCCAAGTGCGACTGGCTGCGGGCGCGCGGTGTCGGTCATGCCATTAACTACAAGACCTGCGGCGACTTGCTGGGCGCGGTGCGCGCTGCGGTGCCCGAGGGCATCGATGTGTATTTCGACAATGTCGGCGGCGAGCACCTGGAAGTCGCCATCGAAATGGCGCGGCCGATGGCACGCTTTGCGGAGTGCGGAATGATCTCGAGCTATAACGATACCGAGCCGTCGGTGGGCCCGCGCAACATCATCCAGGTGGTCGGCAAGTCGCTGCGCATTCGCGGCTTCATCGTCAGCGAGTTTGCCGCGCTGCGCCCGCAGTTCCTCACCGACATGATGGCATGGATCGCCGACGGCCGGCTGGCGTGGGAGGAGACGGTGCTCGCGGGTGTCGACAAGGCGCCCGAAGCGTTCATCGGACTGTTTTCGGGCGGCAATACCGGCAAAATGCTGGTTCGCCTGTAACGCCGGCGGAACTTTAACGTCGGCTGGAACGTTCTCTGCGCAACCAATCGGGTTACGAAGGAATTAGACATGCGTTCCATTCATCATATCGTTCGCGGCATCGCCATTTCTGCGACGCTGGCCATGGCACTCCCCGGCGTCGCCTATGCCGGCCAGAACGACCGCGCCCAGCAAGCCATCGCCGAAGCGCGCGGCAAGATTTCCGCTGGCACTGTCGTTGGCGCCGGTGACGAAGCGGTCGGGTTGCAGACCCGCGCCAAGGCAGCGCTCAACGACGCCGAAAATCTGTTGTCGAAAGGCAAGAAGACCGAGGCGATCGCCGCCGCCCAGCAGGCCGGACTAATGGCCGACCAGGCGCTGGCGATGAGCAACCGCACCAAGACCGCCGCCGCCGAAGTCGCGGTGACCAAGGCCCAGGGCGAGGCCGCCGATGCAAAGGCCAGCGCCGCTGCGTCAGCGCAGGTTGCCGCTGCGGCAAATACCCGCGCGGACATGGCGATGGCCACCCCGGCGCCTGCGCCGACAACCACCACAACAACGGTTGCGACCGAAGAACATGTGGTGACGCCCGCCCCGGTTGTGCGCCATTCCACCCGCCACAGGACGGTGCGCAAGACGGCGCACAGGACCGCCAAGGCCAAGCCGGTGATCGTCAACAGCACGACCGTCACAACTACGCAAAAGTAGTGGCGCGACAACCCCGGGTCGGAATTGGCCCGGGGTTCAGCCGTGACTTGGAAGGCGTTGCACTTCCCAGGGGGGCGATATGTCCTCCAGCAGCACGTCAAGGCATTCGATGTCGGCACGCACGCTGGCGTTGCCGGCAAAGGCGATGGTGATACGGTCGCCCTCGGCAGTGATGGCGAGCATTGCCAACGCCGCATCCGCGTCATGCGGCCAGTTCCGGCGTTGTACGTTGCGGACGGTTTCGATCCGCAGTGCCGTGCGGACGCGGGTTTTTTCCGCTGTTTCCCAGCGATAGCGGCTGGCGAGCAGCACGAGGCGCCGGCCCTGGCGGTCCCACCCGATATCACCAGCGCGGACGATGGCGTCCTGCATCAAAGTGGATAGCACGGGCAGGTCGCCGGCATCATTTGCCAGCAGCGTCAGGCGATTATAGGCATCGGCGGTTTTCATCCGTCGGAAATGCGTTCGATATCTGCACCGACCGCCGAAAGTTTTTCCTCCAGCCGTTCATAACCGCGATCGAGGTGATAGACGCGGCTGATTGTGGTTTCGCCGGTCGCTGCCAGCCCCGCCAGCACCAGGCTCATCGAAGCGCGCAGATCGGTCGCCATCACCTGGGCGCCGTGGAGGCCGGCAACGCCGCGCACCACCGCCGACCGGCCGCGCACCGTGACATCGGCCCCCATGCGCGCCAGTTCGGGCACGTGCATGAAGCGGTTTTCGAAGATGGTTTCGGTCAGCAACGACGCGCCATCGGCGACCGCCAGCATCGCCATGAACTGCGCCTGCATGTCGGTGGCGAAGCCCGGATAGGGCGCTGTCGAAATGTCGATGCCGCGCAGGCCGTTCAACCGCTTGACCGACAGCCCGTCCGCCGTCGGCGTGATTTCGACGCCAGCCTCGCGCAGCGCTTCGAGCGTCGAGCCCAAATCCGCTTCCGATGCACCGACAAGTTCGACTTCGCCGCCGGTGATGGCGGCGGCGCAGGCGTAGCTGCCGGCCTCGATGCGATCGGGCATCACCGCATAGGTGGCGCCGTGGAGATCGCGGACACCCTGGATGGTCAGCTTTTCGGTGCCGATGCCGCGGATCTTGGCGCCCATGGCGACGAGGCAATTGCACAGATCGACGATTTCGGGCTCCCGCGCCACATTGTCGAGCACGGATTCGCCGCGTGCCAGTACGGCGGCCATGACGGCATTTTCGGTCGCGCCGACGCTGATCATCGGGAAGGTGTAGCGGCCCCCGGGAAGCCTGCCCTTGGCGGTCGCCTTCACATAGCCATCGGCGAGCTCGATTTCCGCACCCAGATGTTCGAGCGCTTTCAGGTGCAGGTCGATCGGCCGGTTGCCGATGGCGCAGCCGCCGGGCAGAGAAACCGTCGCTTCCCCTGCCCGCGCCACCAGCGGCCCCAGCACCAGAATGGAGGCGCGCATCTTGCGAACGATATCATACGGCGCCACCGTGGAGGTGATGCGGTTGGCGCGGATGGTCATGACGCGGCCGAACTCATCGGGGTGAGTGCCCTCGATGGTCGTCGACAGGCCGTGGTTGTTAAGCAGATGGCCGAAGGTATCGATATCGGCAAGGCGCGGCAGGTTGCGCAGCGTCAGCGGCTCATCGGTGAGCAGCGCGCACGGCATCAGGGTGAGCGCAGCGTTCTTGGCGCCGGAAATCGGGATGCGGCCGCCCAGCGGACGCCCGCCGCGAATGATGATCTGGTCCATGGGAAAGTGTTAGCGGCTGTCCCCAGGGATTGAAAGCTGCGGAGCCGGCGTGCGCATCAACGACAGGCTGTAGATCGCCAGCCCCAGCCAGATACAGCCAAAGGCGAACAGCCGCCACGGATCGATGGTTTCATGGAACAGGAACACCGCTTGCAAGAACACCAGGCTGGGCGACAGATATTGCAGCAGACCGATCGTGGAAAGTTTGAGCCGGCGCGCAGCGACGCCAAACAGCAGCAGCGGCAGCGCTGTCAGCACCCCGCCCAGCGCCAGCAGCGCCAGGGTTGGGATGGTCTGCACAAAACCGCCCGTTGGCCGGGTCAACAGCCAGAGCAATGCAAACGGTGCCAGAAACAGCGTTTCGACCAACAGACCGGTAACAGCATCGATCTGCGCCTGCTTGCGGATGAGGCCATAGAGCGCGAATGACAGTGCCAGCGCCAGGCTGATCGCCGGCAGCTCGCCGTGAGCGACTGTCAGCACGATCACGCCGGCAAGGGCACAGCCGACCGCCAGCCATTGCACCCGCGACAGGCGCTCACCAAGCAGGACAACGCCAAACACCACGCTGATCAACGGATTGATGAAATAGCCAAGACTTGCGTCGAGCACATGCCCGTTGAGGATCGCCCAGGTATAGATCAGCCAGTTGCAGGTGATGAAGATCGCGCTGGCGAACAACAGCGCCAGCAGCTGCGGCCGGGCCAGCGCCGCCCGCAGGCGCGACCAGCCGGCACTGACTGTTGTGACCAGCACCATGACCAGCAGCGACCAGACAATACGGTGCGCCAGCACATCGGCGGCGGGCAAGCCGATCAGCAGCTTGAGATACAGCGGCAAAAGGCCCCAGATGAGATAGGCGCCCAGCCCGGCGACAAGGCCCTGGCGGAGGTCCGGGGTCATGAAGGCACTGTTACCGCGATGCCCAGCGCCGCCGCCGCATCGGCGAGGCGGCGATCGAAGGTAACCATCGTTGCGCCCAACCGCTGGGCGGTTGCGGCGTGGATGGCGTCGGGCAGCCGGAGCTTGAGATCGAAACGCCGGACGAACAAACCGGCAAGGCGAATGTCGACAGGATCGACGGGCGGCGAAAGGCTGTGGACGACGCGCCAACCGTCGAAATCATCGAGGCATCCACGCGCGATTCGCGCCGGAAGCCTGCCGGTCCAGACGAGCCTCGAAAGGGCAGATGCAAATTCGCCGGCAGCAAATTCGGTTACCATCAAAGGCACTGCGGTTTCGGCCAACAGCGCCGCAATGGCGGCCGCCGATGGCTCGTCAACGAATAGCGGCACGATGACACTGGTATCGAGGTAGAAACTCAATCGTCGTCTTCATACATCTGGCGGAGAAGTTCGACCGACGAAATACCGGTCGATGGGCGCGCTACGCGCCGCGCCCGCAGCCAAGCCATGCCATTGTCGTGCGGCGCCGGGGCGGACACCGGCCGCAATTCGACAACCGGCTTGCCGTGGCGCGTGATCACCACCTCATCGCCCGCCATGGCGCGGTCGATAAGGCTGGGCAGGCCATTCTTGGCATCGGCGACACTGTAGCGTGACATTGCGGCGGTCCTTTATGGCTACGCGATATAGCTATAATCAACGCCCCCGTCACCTATAGCTTCGGCAATGTCACTCCGCGTTGCCCCATATATTTCCCCGCCCGGTCGGCATAGGTGACTTCGCACGGTTCGTTGCCTTTCAGGAACAGGAACTGGCAGGCACCTTCGTTGGCGTAGATTTTGGCCGGCAGCGGCGTGGTATTGCTGAATTCCAGCGTCACATGGCCTTCCCAGCCGGGCTCCAGCGGCGTGACGTTGACGATGATGCCGCAGCGGGCATAGGTCGATTTGCCAAGGCAGATGACCAGCACGTCGTTCGGCACGCGGAAATATTCGACGGTGCGCGCCAGCGCGAAACTGTTGGGCGGGATGATGCAGCAGTCGGTCTTCTTGTCGACAAAGCTGAGCGGGTGGAAGTTTTTCGGGTCGACCGTCACCGATTCGACATTGGTGAAGATCTTGAACTCATCGGAAACCCGCGCGTCGTAACCATAGGAGGACAGGCCATAGGAGATGACGCCTTCGCGGGTCTGCCGATCGACGAACGGTTCGATCATGCCGGTGGCAAGCGCCTGCTCGCGGATCCAGCGGTCGGATTGGACAGTCACTCTCGCTATTCCTTCGCTCGGCTTTCGCGTTAGCCCCTGATGTGCAGCACGCAGATCAGCGTGAACAGCCGCCGTGCCGTGTCGAAATCGACCAGAACCTTGGCTTCGAGGCGTTCCTTGAGCGCTTCGGCGGCGTCGTTGTGGATGGCGCGGCGTGCCATGTCGATGGTTTCGATCTGCGCCGGGCTTGCTTGCCTGATGGCCTGAAAATAGCTGTCGCAGATGGCAAAATAGTCGCGAACGGTCCGGCGGAACGGCGCCAATGGCAGCACGAAGCTTTCCAGCACGCTGTCGTCGGCGGCGTTGATGCCGACGGTCAGCCGCCCCTCCTCCACGCCGAGCATGACCTTGTAGGGACCATGGTTGCCGTGATCGGCCGCGCCCAGCGGTTGAAAGCGGTTGCCCTCCAGCAAATCAAAGATCGCCACGCGGCGTTCCTGCTCGATATCGGCGTTGCGCCACAAGATCGTGCGTTCATCGAGCTTGATGTCGATGATGCGGTATTCGGCACCACTCATGGCACCGCCGCAAAGCTGTTGACGAGCTTGCCGAGCGCGGTCTTGATGGGCCCAAGCACGCCGTCCTGGCTCTTGCCGAGCCGGACCACTACCAGATGCTTCGACGGCACGATGATGACATACTGGCCCAGATGGCCGATGGCGGCATAAGCGTCCGCCGGGCCCTGGTCGGCGAATAGCGCGCTTTCATGGGGTTTGGTCGGCACGCGGTTGAGCCAGAATTGCCCGCCATAGCCGGCGTTGGCCGGCGACGGCGCGGTCACGAACGCGACCCACGCCGGGCTGACGACCTGGCGGCCGGCAACGACGCCCTGACCGAGATAAAGCTGCCCGAAATTGGCCCAGTCGCGCGCCGTGGCGTGGCAGAACGAGCCGCCGAGCAGATGGCCCTGCGGATCATATTCGCAGAGCAGCGACGGCATCCCCGCCGGGCCGGCAAGGCGAGCGTCGATGAAATCGCGCATCGCCTTGCGGCGCACTGCCGGGGTCGCGCCGGCGGGGGTGATGCTGCGCGAGACGATATCGGCGAGAATATGCGTCGTCAGCGTCGAGTATTGGAACACCGTGCCGGGTTTCGATTCGAGCGGCGCAACAACGGCATGGGCGACGATATCGGCGCTTTTGTCGGCGAACAGCGCGCGATTGGTGTCGGCAGTGTCAACCGGTTCAGCCTCGATATGCTTCAGCCCCGACGCCATGTTGAGCATTTGGCGCAGAGTGATCGCGGCGCGCGGATCATTGGGGACCGTGTGCCATTCGGGCACCGGCACCGGGCGGTCGAGTTCAAGCTTGCCGTCGCTGACCAGATCGCCGACCAAAGTCGACGTGATCGATTTGGCCATCGACCACGAGATAAAGCGATTGCCCGGGCCATAGCCGGGCGCATAGCGTTCATAGATGCGCTTGCCGTCCTTCAACACGATGATGGCGCGGGTTTCGGCGAGCGCCGGATCGGCAAAAAACGCATCGGCGGCGGGCATTGGCGTGGAGACCGGGGCAACGGGCAATTGCGCCGCCGCTGGACCCGCAAGCACAAGCCCGATCAAGAACAGGCTTGATTGCAGCGCCCGCTTGGAGTCTCGTTTGCCGATCATCGGGCGACGTTAGAAGGGGCAGCCGCATGAACGCAAGCGCGGGGACGGAAATCGGCAGCACACCGCCGCGCTTTCGCGCCAAGTTCCGGCGCTGGTGGGTGTGGGGCCCCGTGCTACTGCTCTGCCTGCTCGCCGGGGCGTGGCTGGGGTTGAAGCACAGCAGCACCGGCAAGCAAGCCGAAGTCGCCGCCGGCTATGTCGCGCATGTCGTGTGTTCGTGCCGTTTTGTCGGCAACCGCGACGCGGCGTCGTGCAAGACCGATTTCGAACCCGGCATGGAGATCGTCAAGGTCACCGAGAATGCCGATCGGCGCAGCATTACCGCCAGCGTGCCGTTCCTCGCCAAACGCACGGCGATCTATGACCCTGAATATGGTTGTACCCTCGACAAGCCGTAAGATGGGCGGTTAGCGTCACGCAATGAAAAAGCTCCCCCTCGCCGTCTCGCTGCTTCTGATCTCCGGCTCGGCCATGGCTGCCGAAGCCACTACGCCGCGCGGCAAGGCGTGGTGGGCGGATATCGCAGCGCTGGCGTCGGACAAGACCGAGGGCCGACTGCCGGGCAGCCGGGGGTATGACCTTGCCGCCGAGCATGTGGTGGCGCGTTTCAAGACGCTGGGGTTGGCACCGGCAGGCGATGCCGGCGGCTTTGCCCAGCCGGTGGCGTTCGAGGACCAGGTCATCGACCATGCGGCGTCATCGGGCACGTTGATCGCAGCCGACGGCACCAGGGCGCCGGTGATGATGGGCGACGCGCTGCTGGTCTCCCCCGGTGGCGCGCCGCGTTCCCCCAGTGTCGACGCGCCGCTGGTGTTCATCGGCTATGGTCTCAAGCTGCCGGGCTATGATGATTTCGCCGGGATGGATCTGAAGGGCAAGATTGCCGTCTTCATCTCCGGCGGGCCGGCGGGTTATCCGGGGCCGATGAAGGCCGCGAACCGGTCGGATCGGACCAAATTCCTGCGCGATGCCGGGGCGGTAGGAGTGATAGCGCTGGTGACGCCGCGCCAAGTCGAAATTCCGTGGGACCGGCGCAAATTGTTGGCGTCGCAATCGGGGATGTATCTGGCCGACCCGGCGCTGCGCGAAACGCCCGATGGGTTTTTCAGCGCCAGTGTCGATCCGGCGCAAAGCGAGATGCTATTCTCCAGGTCCGGTCACAGCTTTGCCGAGATGGCGGCGCTCGCCGATGCATCGAAGCCGGTGCCGGGGTTCGATCTGGGGGAACGCTTGCAGGCCAGCGTGGCGGCGACGCGCAAGCCGGTGATGTCGAAGAATCTGGTGGCGCGAATGGAGGGATCGGACCCCAAGCTCAAGGGCGAGATTGTGATTGTTTCGGCGCATCTGGACCATCTCGGCGTCGGCAAGCCGATCGCTGGCGACCCGATCTATAACGGCGCCATGGACGATGCTTCGGGGGTGGCGAGCGTGCTCGATATCGCGGCACAGTTGCACGCCGGCCCGCGGCCGAAGCGATCGGTGGTGTTCCTGATCGTCACCGCCGAGGAAAAGGGCCTGCTCGGCTCGACCTATTATGCCCAGCATCCGACGGTGCCCAAAGCGTCGATCGTCGCCAACCTCAACTTCGACATGCCGCTGCCGCTATGGCCGCTCAAACTGGTGCTGGTGCAGGGCGATGGCGAGAGCACGCTCGGCGCAGTGGCGCGCAATGTCGCCAAGGCGCAGGGTCTGGCGTTGACGCCCGACCCGCTGCCGGATCGCAACAGCTTTACTCGTACCGATCAGTTCAGCTTTGTCCAGGCCGGCATCCCGGCGCTGGCGTTCAAGTTCGGGTTCGTCAAAGGCACGCCCGAGTTCGATATCGAGCATGACTGGCGGGCGAACCGCTACCATGCACCCAGCGATGATCTGGCGCAGCCCGGGGTGCTAGCCGACGAGGCGGTCAAGCTTGATGATTTCGTGACGGCGATTGCCCGCGATGTGGCAAACGGGGCGGCGCGGCCGGAATGGCTGGCGACGAGTGTTTTCAAGCCGAAGTGAAAGCGCGGTTCCTCCCCCTTTACGGGGGAGGCAACTCGCGCCGCTTGGGCGCGTCTCTCGACCTCCCCCGTGAGGGGGAGGAACAGAATTCCTCAGCTATCCAGGAATGCGATCAGATCCGCCGTGATCTGGTCCTTGTGCGTGGCCAGCAGCCCGTGGGGGGCGCCGTCATATTCGATAAGCACTGCGTGCGGGATGGCCTTGGCGGCCGCGCGCGCGGTGATATCGATAGGGACGGTCTTGTCGGCGGTGCCGTGGATGATCAGCGTCGGCATGGTGAAGCTTGCGAGATCGGGGCGGAAATCTGTGCTGCTAAACGCTGTCACGCAATCGAGCGTGCCCTTCAAACCGGCTTGCAGTGCGATCTGGCGCGACCATTCGAGCTGTTCGTCGCTGACCGGCTTGCTGAGCAGACCGACACCGTAAAAATCATTGAAAAAGCCCTTCAGAAAATGCGCGCGATCCATTTCCAGGCCGTCGGTGATTCCGTCGAACACCGATTGCGGCGCACCTTCGGGGTGGTCCGGCGTCTGCAATAGGAACGGCACGACCGACGAAATCAACGCCACCTTGCGCGCGCCGCCGCCTTCGCCGCTATAGCGGGTTAGATAGCGCGCGACCTCGCCGCCACCCATCGAAAACCCGACCAACGCCGGATTTTCGGCGTCACAGGCCTCGATCACCGCCGCCAGATCATCGGCGAGCGTGTCATAATCATAGCCTTCCCACGGCTGGTCCGACCGGCCGAAGCCACGCCGATCATAAGCGATGACCCGATAACCGTGCTCGGCGATGGCAAGCGCCTGATCGTCCCAGCTATCGGCGCTGAGCGGCCAGCCATGGATCAGGATGACCGCCGGGCCGTCGCCCCATTCCTTCAGATACAGCGCCGTGCCATCGTCGGTTTCAATCATCGGCATCACATATCTCCGGTTCAGCTTCGCTATGCTAAGCCCTCGAACTCGCACAGGGTTCCATGACATTTTGACGGCGGCACCGCGCCGCAAGCGGCGGCCGCCAGGCTGCTACAACGCCGCACTGGCGCTGCCGCCTTGTTCTGGTATCTTGCTGTTGCCGTGTTGCACAAAGGCTGATGCCCGTCATGTCGCCCCCCTGGAAGATCATCCTGCCCCTCGCCGCGCTGGCGGTGATCCCGGCGAGCGTCGCGGTCAACGCCGCCGTGCAGAGCGACACCTACAAGGAGCTCGACACGCTGATGGACGTGTTCGAGCGGGTGCGCGCCGATTATGTCGACAAGGTCGACGACAAGGCGCTGATCGAAGGCGCCATCAACGGCATGCTCGCCAGCCTCGATCCGCATTCGTCCTATCTCGATGCGCGCGATTTCCAGAACATGCGGCAAACTACCGATGGCGAATATGGCGGGCTGGGCCTGACCGTGACCACCGAGGACGGCGCCGTGAAGGTGATTTCCCCCACCGACGACACGCCGGCGGCGCGCGCGGGCATCAAGGCCGGGGATTACATCACCCATCTCGATGGCGAACTGATCTATGGCTCGTCGTTGCAGGATGCGGTCGACAAGATGCGCGGCAAGCCCGGCACCGACGTCAAACTGACCATCGTGCGCGAAGGGGCCAGCAAGCCGCTCGACTTCACGATGAAGCGCGAAGTCATCCAGATCAAACCGGTGAAGTTCGAGGTGCGCGGCAACGTCGGCGTCATCCGCATTTCGACCTTCAATAAATCCACCGGCGATTCGACGCGCGCGGCAGTGACCAGCATCGAAAAGACGCTCGGCGACAAGCTCAGTGGCTTTGTCGTCGATTTGCGTTCGAACCCCGGCGGGCTGCTCGACCAGGCCATCGAAGTCAGCGACGTGTTCCTTGACAAGGGCGAGATCGTTTCGCAGCGCGGGCGGACCAAGAACGACATTCAGCGCTATTTCGCCAAATCGGGTGATCTGACCGGCGGCCGGCCGATTGTCGTGCTGGTCGACGAAGGCTCGGCTTCGGCGGCGGAAATCGTCGCCGGCGCTTTGCAGGACCAGCGCCGCGCCATCGTGCTCGGGCAGCGCAGCTTCGGCAAGGGATCGGTGCAGACGCTGATTCCGCTAAGCCAGGATTCGGCGCTGCGGTTGACCACCGCGCGCTATTTCACCCCCTCGGGCCGCAGCGTCCAGGAAGCCGGAATCGAGCCTGATATCAACGTCCCGCAATTGTCCGATGCCAGCCGCGCCGACCGGCCGCGTCTGCGTGAGGCCGATTTGCGCAAGCATCTGATCAATGAGTTGAAGGACGGTACCGAAAAGATCGTCGAGAGCGACGACAAGACCGACCCGCGCTTTGCCGCAACGCCCGAGCAGTTGAAGAAGAAGGGCGTGACGGACTTCCAGCTCGATTATGCGACGCGGCTGCTCGACCGACTGGCACCGAGCGGCGCCGTGCAGACGGCGGCAGTGGCCGTAGCTGGCGCCGCACAACAGAAATAAACGTTCAAGGAAAACGACCGAAGGTCGCGATTGCGCAGTGCAGCATCGCCGCCTATTGAAGCGCAGCTTTGCCGATCGGATGGGAACGCCTGTGCTCCGCCGCCTTTACGACTGGACATTGGCCAAGGCTGCCGCGCCCGATGCCATCAAATGGCTGGCATTCATCAGCTTTGCCGATTCGTCGTTCTTCCCGATTCCGCCCGATGTCATGCAGATTCCGATGTCGATCGCCCGGCCGGAAAGATCGATTCGCTATGCCGCGGTATCGACGCTGGCTTCGGTGTGCGGGGCGCTGCTCGGCTATGCCATCGGCGCACTGTTGTTCAAGACCATCGGCGTGCCATTGCTGCAATTTTATGGCTATGAGGATCGCTTCATCGCCTTTGCCGCCAACATCAAGACGCATGGCTTCTGGTGGATGCTGGCCTTCGCGTTCCTGCCCATCCCCTACAAGGTGGCGACGATTGCTGCCGGCAGCGTCGGATTGGGCATCCCCATCCTGCTCACTGCATCGGTGCTGGGGCGCGGCGGGCGGTTTTTCCTCGTCGCGCTGGTGCTGCGCCGCTATGGCAGCGCCGCGCAGGTGATCATCGACAAATATTTTCATCAGCTTGCCCTGGTTGCAACCGCGCTGTTCGTCGGCGGCTTTGTCGTCGTGCGCTATGCGCTCTGACCGGCCGACCACGGCGCTGTTGCTGGTCGGCCCGGCGGCCCTGCTCGGCGGTGCGCTGGCGTTCCAGTATCTTGGCGGCATCAGTCCGTGCGAAATGTGCCTGTGGCAGCGCTGGGCCCTGGTGACCGCGCTGGGGCTGGCGCTGCTCGGCTGGGCGCTGGGCCACTCTCGTTCCGTGCTGCGCCTTGCCGCGCTCGCGGTGCTGGCCGGCGCCGGCATCGCGGTTTTTCATGTCGGTGTCGAACAGCATTGGTGGCAGGGCATCACCAGCTGTGCGGCGGCGCCGATCACCGGATCGACTGCCGAGGTGATGGGCCAGATCATGGCGCAGCCACTGGTGCGGTGCGACGCCATCGCCTGGTCGCTTTTCGGCATTTCCATGGCAGGATGGAATGTGCTGGTTTCCAGCGTGATCGGAGGTTTGGCCCTGTGGCAACTGACACGAACATGAACGTGGCGACTGACACGAACGCGAGGCGTCTTCCCGGCGACAACCGCGTCGACACAGCACCGATGGTGCGCGTCAACCAGGCCGGCGAATATGGCGCGGCGCGGATTTATGCGGGGCAGCTGGCGGTGATGGGCGGGCGTGGGCGCGTCGCTGGCGAGATCGCCCATATGGCGGCGCAGGAACAGCGCCACCTCGAAGCATTCGATGCGATGATGATCAGGCGCCGCGTGCGTCCGACAGTGTTCGCGCCGGTATGGCATGTGGCGGGTTATGCGCTGGGTGCGGTGACGGCGCTGCTCGGGCCCAAGGCGGCGATGGCAGCCACGGTGGCGGTGGAAACCGTGATCGACGCGCATTACGGCGAGCAGGCCGATACGCTGGCCGCAGGCGCCGACCCGGAGCTGGCCGCGCTGGTCGATGATTTTCGCGCCGATGAAGTTGCGCACCGCGACACCGCCGCCTCGCACAGCGGCACGGCGTTTCCTGTTATGCAGGCCGCCATCCGCGCCGGCTGCAAAGCGGCGATTGCCGTGGCCAAACGGATCTAGTTACGGATTGATCAGTTACGAATCTCTGGCCGCAGCTGATAGCGGCCGCCTTCGATACCGGTGAACATCTGTTGCACCGCCGGGTGCTGCACCGGCTCGCCATCGGCGTCCAGGATGAGGTTCTGCTGGCTGACATAGGCGACATAGGCCGATTCATCGTTTTCGGCGAGCAAGTGGTAAAACGGCTGGTCCTTGCGCGGGCGCACTTGCTCCGGGATCGATTCCCACCATTCGTCGCTGTTGTTGAACTCCGGATCGACATCGAAAATGACCCCGCGGAACGGGAACAGCCGGTGGCGCACCACATCACCGATGGTGAAGGTCGCCGCTGCACTGTCCGCTATCCGATCACCTGTCATCTTTTCGCCTGTCATGGGCCAGACCCTTTCGATTCCGCCCGAGCAATGCTGCTCGTGTCTGCAACATATAGGCACGCTTTGTGTTTCGGGAAGCCCATGGCGCTGTTGGCCCAGCATAAGGCTTGGCAACCCCCCGAAGTCTCGGCTATAGGCCCGCGCTTCGACCGCGCGTGTTCGCAC
>JAYUUE010000430.1:0-2342 GCA_043754785.1 Polymorphobacter sp.
AGGTCGGACATGGCGGGCGTCCTCCTAATGCGGATATTGCAGCGGCAGCACGCCGCGTGTCAGGTCACGGTAGCGGTCGCGCAACGCCGTCTGCCGCGAGGTCATCGGCTGCGGCACCCCATCGATCAGCACCGCGACTGGCGCCGATGTCAGTTCGAGCGGATCACCATCCCAGACCACCACATCGCCGCGCTTGCCGACTTCGAGCGTGCCCAGATCCGTCAGCCCAAAAATCTTCGCCGGATTGCGGGTAATGGCGGCGAGTGCCTGGCCGCGCGTCAGCCCGACCCCGCCGGGCACTTGGCCCTGCGCCACGGCATTGCCGGCATAATAGGGCAGGTTGCGGCCTTGCGTCCCCGAATCACCGCCGAACAGCCCGAAGCCGACCGTTACTCCCGCCGCCGTCAGCCGCCCGACGTTCGACCGCGTCGAAGCGATGGTTTCGAAGCTGTCGGGCAGATCGAACAACGACAGCGTAATCACCGGCACGCCGGCGGCGGCGATCTTGTCTGCCACCTGCCAGCCTTCGCGCGCGCCGATGAGGATCAGCCGCAGTTTCGGGTAGTCGGCGCGCAGCCCGAGCACGGCAACGATATCGCTGGCGCGCTCGGCGTGGACCACCAGCGGCATGCGGCCATCGACGACGGCCACCAGCGCTTCGGCATCGAGGCGTTTGACCAGCGAATCGCGGTCGCGGCCCGAATCGAAGGCGGCCGGGTTGCGGGCGAAGCGTTGCGCTTCTGCCAGACCGCCCCGCAGGTCGAGCCACGCCGCCGGGCGCGACCCGCCGGCGACGCGGGCGCCGTCTTCCCCCAGTTCGGCAAGCTGAAAGGCATGGCTGCGCATGAGGATGCTGCCACCGGGGCCGACACTGGCGAGGCTGATCGTTGCGCCCTGCCCGGCGAACACGCTGCCGGCAACCTGGGGGCCGACAACGGCACGGGTGACGCCGCCCAGCCGATCGATGGCCAGCGGCGGCGAGACCGGGTTGATCGCCGGCGTCACGTCGATCGCCGCCGAATAAGGCGAGCTGCGGGCGCTGGCGTCATCGGTCTGGTTGACGCCCTCGACCTCGACAATCCCCAGCACCGACATGCCGGCGATCAGCCCCGGCGTCACATATTTGCCGCTTGCATCGATGATCGTCGCGCCCGCCGGCACCGGCAGGCCCGCCCCGACCGCAACAATGCGCCCGTCGCGGATGATGACAGTGCCGTTGGCAATGAACTCTTCACCCACGGCGGTCGCGACGGTGCCGCCGGTGACGGCAATGGTCTGCGCGGCAGCCGGAGCAGCAACCGCCAGCAACGCGAGCCAAAGCCGCTTCACTTCGGATCTCCCGCGCCTTGCTGGCCCAGCTCGAAATCCGCCATCGGCCGGCGTTTGGCATCGGCCCAATCATACATGACCGCGCCATCGATCCAGACTTTTTCGGGCCGTGAATAGACCGAGAAAGGCTCGCCGCTCCACAGCACGACATCGGCGGCCTTGCCCGGCTCCAGGCTGCCGGTGCGCTTGTCGATGCTCAGGCCTTTGGCAGGATTGAGCGACAGCCAGATCCAGGCATGTTCGGGCGTGATGCCCAGCCCAATGCGGTTGCCGGCCGCCATCGCCTTTGCCGCCTCCTGATTCAACCGTTGGATGCCATTGGCGTCATCCGAATGGACGATGGCGCAAGCCCCGGCATGGTCGACGAGCGCGATATTCTCGCGGATGCCGTCGTAGCTTTCCATCTTGAAGCCATACCAATCGGCCCACATCGCGCTGCAAATGCCCTCGGCTTTCAACAGGTCGGCGACCTTGTAGCTTTCGACGGCATGGTGGAACGCGGTGATCTTGTAGCCGAACTCATGCGCCATGCCGATCATATTGGTCATTTCGTCGGCGCGATAACAGTGGTTCTCGACCAGAATTTCGCCATTGAGCACGCCCATCAGCGTGTCGTTTGACAGCTCGCGGCGCGGCGCATCGCTCGGCTTGGCGGTCCCATCCTTGGCGCGCCGCGTGTAATCATCCCATTTGCGCCGATAGTTACTGGCATCGGACCAGACCTGCCGCGCATAGGCGATATTGCCCATGCGGGTCTGCGGCATCTGGCCCTTGCTGCCATAGACGCGCTTGGGGTTCTCGCCGCACGCCATCTTCAGGCTGTAGGGCGCGCCGGGAAACTTCATGTCCTGCACACTGCGGCCATAGACCGGCTTCAGCGTCGTGCCGCGCCCGCCGAACAGGTTCGCCGAGCCGGGCAAGATGTGCAGCGCAGTGATCCCGCCCGCCAGCGCGCGCGAAAAGCCGGCATCCTGCGGCCACACCGAATGTTCGGCCCAGACTTCGGGACGCGC
>JAYUUE010000431.1:0-2329 GCA_043754785.1 Polymorphobacter sp.
CAGCCAGCGTTTCGCGGTCAATTATGTCAACCGTGACGAGTATACCGATAATCTGCTCGACAACACCAAGGTCGATCGGCGCAACCAGTATGCAGTGCGGTCGAGCACACGTTTCGAACCTTGGGAGATGACGAAGATCGGCCTGATGCTAACATATTTCAAAGAAAACTCCAGCCGGCAGCAAGCGGCAAATTCGCTTTGCACCTCCGACCCGAAATTTGGCTGCTCACCCGATTCGGCCTCCACGGCCTTTCCGACCAGCAACTTCCTGATCGACGGCTTCCTGCTGCCCGGCGTCGTTCGGGCGGGAGCCTTTGCACCCAACCTGGCGAACCTGCGCGATGTGACGATTGACGTGAAGCCTTTCCAAAAGGCCGAAAATTTTCTCGGCACGCTGGAGATCAACCAGGAAATCGGCAACCTTAACGTCGGCCTGATCGGCTATTCAATGGGTGGCTATGGTGCCCTGGCGACTGCCGGCGTGCCGGTCGATCCGGGTGCGCCGGCCTATTCCAAGATGCCGCAAGCCATGCGGGCGGCGCGGGCGGCCCCGGATCCGGCATTGGCGTCGCACCTGAAGGCTGTTGTCGCGCTGGCTCCCTGGGGTGGCCAGCCCGCCGCCGCCGTGTGGCGCGAAACCGACCTGGCAGCGCTGCGCCTGCCAATCCTGTTCATCGATGGCGATCTCGATGACGTGGTCGATTTCAAGGCGGGCGTATCGCCGCTATTTGCCCGGACGAGCGGCAGCGACCGCTATCTGCTGGTCTATCGCGAAGCTGCACATAACATTGCCGGCAACCCGGTAAAACTGCAAGCAGATGTCGATTTTTCGGCGATCGAAGCGCTGTACGAACCAGTCTGGCGCAAGGACCGCATCGAGGCGATCAACCAGCATTTCATCCTGGCGTTCCTCGATGCCCGGCTAAAGGGCCAGCTTGCCAAGCTTTTGTACCTGAACGTGCCGACGCAGGTTTCCGATGATGGCCTGTGGCCAAGCGGTTTTGGCCAGCAATCGGGCGGCAAGACCGTGGGCGACGATCAAGCTGGCTATTGGCGCGGTTTCCAGCGCAGGTGGGCGAGGGGACTTGAAATGCACCACAAGGCGCCGGGCGAATGACAGCGATGCGCAACCTGTTCGGCCTGGAGGGTCATGTCGCCCTAACAACCGGTGGCAACGGCGGCCTTGGCCTCGCCATGGCCAGGGGACTCGTCAAGGCTGGGGCGAGCGTTGCCATTTGGGGACGCAACGAAGCCAAAAACGCCGAAGCCGTTGGCGCGCTGGAAGCACTTGGCGGCACGGCCAAAAGATTCGTTGCCGATGTGACCGATCCCGCTTCGTCGGCGGCGGCATTCGAACAGACAATTGCCGCCTTTGGACATATCGACAGTTGCTTTGCCAATGCCGGCGGATCGGGGGCGCGGGGCGCGTTCGTCGACCTGGACCGGGCGGACTGGACGAAGACCAACGACCTGAATGTGCTCAGTGTGATCGACACGTTCCAGCTTGCGACGCGGCACTGGCTGGCGCGCAAGGCGCCGGGCAAGCTTGTTGTCACCTCGTCGATAGCGGCGATTCTTGGTCTGCCCAATGCAGCCGGCTATTGCCTCACCAAGGCGGCGGTAACCGGGCTGGTGCGTTCGCTGGCCCTTGAGCTGGGACGCAGCAGGATCCAGGTCAACGCGATCCTGCCGGGGTTCATCGAAACCGAAATGTCGCTCAACACGCCCAAGGCATTCCAGGATGCCGTAAGGCGCCGGTCGGCATCCGGCGTCATCGGCCAGCTGGAGGATATGGAAGGGATCGCAATCTACCTTGCGTCCAGACGAAGCAATTTCATGACCGGCCAGTCACTGGTCATTGATGGCGGTCATTCGATTTTTGCGATGTAGCCCGGCGCCGACAAGAAGGCGAAAGCGAAGATGCAGGTTCAGGTGATCCAAGGCAACAAAACCAGCGGCGACCGGTCTCTGGGATATTTTTCATGACCGCGGCGGCCGTCACGACCGATCCGCCGATCGGGCTCGGCCGGATCATCGCGTTCGGTTCGGTGCAATTGCCATTAGGCGCGATCGGGCTGCCGATCGCGATCTATCTGGCACCGCTTTATTCGGGACAAATGCATCTCAGCCTGCAGATGATCGGACTGGCGCTTATCCTGGCTCGGCTATCCGATTTCATCATCGATCCCATTATCGGCGTGCTGACGGATCGCTGGCGGCCAGCAATCGGTCGACGGCGGGTCTGGCTGATCTTTGGCACGGCGGCGTTGATGGCCGGGGTCTATTTCCTGTTCAGGCCCACGCCGGGCGTCGGCATCGTCTATTTTTT
>JAYUUE010000432.1:0-6857 GCA_043754785.1 Polymorphobacter sp.
CTCGGCTTCGGCCTTGAGCTTTGCGAAGATAACATCCTCCTTGCCGGCTAGCAGCTCGGCCACGTCGGGCCGCGTGCGGATCGAGCGGAGCGAGGCGCAGCGCGGCCAGAAACCGTATTCGGTGAGGGTCTTTTCGTAGAGCGGAAACCACTCGTCCCACATCGTCAGCACGGTGAACTTCTTGCCGAGCATCATCGCCATATGAAACGCGCATTCCCCGGGACCGACCACCGGGATCGACAGACGCGAGCGCAGCGCGCGCAGGCCCGAATCGCTCACTGTGTCGATCACCACCGCCGAATAACCCTCGGCCTCGGCGTCGATGCCGGCCTGAAACACCGTCCAGTCCATCAGCAGCATGTCGTGATAGCTGTCACCCAGCGCAGCGCCCCAGCTGACAGCGGCAAACTCGGGCTTGAAGCCCGGCGCGATCACTTCTGGAGGGAGCTGCGCGGCCCGATTGGCAACCCCGGCGGCGTCCATCGGGATCGGCACGATGACTTTGATCCGGTGCTCGGCTGCCATCTAACTTCCCCACCCGTTGCATCGATCACACACGCTATGTATACAGTTTAGGCAAGTCAAGTCGCAGGGAGCGGTGGGGAGGAGCGGGCATGTCGGGCGCATCGGATCGGGCTTACGGTGCGATCAAGGCGATGATCCTCACGGGCGAACTGGCATCGGGTTCGCAGTTGCGCGAGGAGCATCTGGCCGAGCGCTGCGCCGTCTCGCGCACCCCAATACGCGAGGCGCTGCACCGGCTCGAAGCCGACCTGCTGGTGCGCCGGAGTGACACCCAGCGCAGCTTCGTGGCCGAGTGGTCACTCGACGATATCGAGCAGGCGTTCGAGCTGCGCGGGATGCTCGAAAGCCACGCAGCCAAGCGCGCGGCCGAGCGCATTACTACCCCACATCTGGACCAGCTGAGGGTCTGCAATGCCGCGCTGCGAGTAACAATTACTTGCCCTAGCCCCGATATCTCAGCGTTCCTCGTGCAGAACCAGAATTTTCATTGGGGCATCATTGAAGCCGCCGAGTCGGCACGCCTCACCAAAATCCTCTCCCGAATTGTCGAGCAACCGATCGTGTGGCGCACGGTCCAGAATTTCGACCGCGACGACCTTTTGCACTCCTACCACGAACACGAAAGTCTGCTGGCTGCCTTTGCCAGCCATGACGGGGTATGGGCGGCGTCGGTGATGG
The DNA here is from genome assembly GCA_043754785.1 of Polymorphobacter sp. Taxonomy (GTDB): domain Bacteria; phylum Pseudomonadota; class Alphaproteobacteria; order Sphingomonadales; family Sphingomonadaceae; genus Sandarakinorhabdus. The sequence continues at coordinate 1,204 of JAYUUE010000432.1, forward strand.
CCACGCATATCCGCCGCGCATTCCATACGTACTCGGCGGCGGACCGGGACAGCCAAGGCTTTGCAACCTTGCCCGACGCTCTCAATCAGCGCATGAATTTGTATCCAACTATGGCAGACACAGTTCGTGATGCTTGACGCTATCCAGTTTGTCGAAGTCGGTCCGCGCGACGGATTGCAAAACGAGGCGGCGCTGATCGCGACCGAGGCGAAGCTCGCGCTTGTCGCGCGCGCGATCGCGGCCGGAGTGCGGCGCATCGAGGTTACCAGCTTCGTCAATCCTGCCAAAGTACCGCAAATGGCCGATGCCGATGCGGTCTGCGCCGGACTGCCTGAGCGGCTGCCCGAACAAACGGACGTGACCTACATCGGGCTGGTGATGAACTTGCGCGGGGCCGAGCGCGCCATCGCCACCGGGCGGATCAACCAGCTTGGCGCGGTCGCGGTGGCGACGGACACGTTTGCGATGGCTAACCAAGGCCAGACCAGCGACGGATCAGTCGAGGTTGCCAAGGCCATCATCGCTCGCGCCAAGGACGCCGGGCTGACCGGCCAGGTGACCATCGGCGCGGCGTTTGGCTGTCCGTTCGAAGGCGAAGTGACCGAGGACCGCGTTGTCGCAATGGCAGCTGCGCTAGCCGCGGCTGGACCAGTCGAAGTCGCGCTGGCCGATACCATCGGAGTGGCCGATCCGGCGCATGTCGCGCGGCTGGTGGCGCGGGTGCACGCGGAAATCGCGCCGCTGCCGGTGCGCGTGCATTTCCACAACACCCGCGGTACCGGGCTAGCCAATGTCTGGGCCGCGATCCTGGCCGGGGCGAGCGTGGTCGATGGCTCCATCGGCGGCCTCGGCGGCTGTCCGTTCGCGCCGGGCGCGGCGGGCAATGTCGCGAGTGAGGACGTGCTTTATATGTTGGGTCGCGCCGGGATCGCCACAGGGCTTGATCTAGGCCTGTTGATCGAAGCCAGCGCCTGGCTGTCAGGCGTGATGGGCCGCAAACTTCCGGGAATGGTGGCACAGGCGCCGCTATTTCCCAAAGCCGCATAGCACAAGGGCAGGGTAATGGGTTATCGTCTGGGCGTCGATGTGGGCGGAACCTTCACCGACCTGCTGCTGTTTGATGCAGATACGGGTGCCTTCTGGCGCCACAAGACGCCATCCACACCGCACGACAGTTCGGAAGGCATCCTGACCGGGGTGAACGCAATCTGCGGCGCGGCCGGGATCGAGGCCAACCAGATCGAGTTCTTCCTCCACGGCACGACAGTGGCGACCAATGCCATGCTCGAAGGCAAGGGCGCGCGGGTCGGCCTGATCACGACCGAAGGCTACCGCCACTTGATGCAAATCGCGCGGTCGTACGTGCCGGGGGGCCTCGCGGGTTGGATCATCTGGCCCAAGCCCAAGCCGCTGGCGGCGCTGGAAGATACCATCGCGGTCGGCGGGCGGATGAACGCCGCTGGCCAAGAAGTACGCCCACTCGATGAAGCTGCCGCGCGCGCCGCGCTGCTCCAACTGAAAGACCAAGGGGTCGAGGCGATCACTGTTTCACTGATGAATGCCTATGTGAATGGTGTCCACGAAACGCGCATCGGCGCGATGGCACGCGAGATTATGCAGGATGTGCCCGTATCGCTGAGCCACGAAGTGCTGCCCGAAATGCAGGAATACGAGCGGACGCTGACGACAGTCGCCAATGCCGCGGTGCGCCCGGTGGTCGGGCGTTATGTTGCGAGCCTGCGGGACCGGCTGGCAAAGGCGGGAATGGTCGGCAAGCTCTCGCTGCTGCGCTCGGACGGCGGCTTGATGTCGGCGCAGAAGGCCGAAGAGCATCCGGTCAACATCCTGATGTCGGGCCCCGCGGGCGGGGTGACCGGCGCGCTGTGGGTCGCGCGCAACGCGGGTCTGAACAATATCCTGACGCTTGATGTGGGTGGCACCTCGACCGACGTAGCGCTGATCGAAAACCTCGAACCGCGGCGGGTGCGCACCACCGAGGTCGGCCATCTGGCGGTTCGCACCTCGTCGCTCGATGTCAAGACCGTGGGCGCGGGCGGCGGGTCGATTGCCTATGTGCCCGAGCTGACCAAGGCGCTGCGGGTCGGTCCGCAATCGGCAGGCGCGGTGCCGGGCCCGGCAGCATACGGCAAAGGCGGCGAACTGCCGACCGTCACCGATGCCAACGTGGTGCTGGGCTATCTGCCCGAGAATCTGCTGGGCGGCGCGTTCCAGCTCGACCGCGCGGGGGCGGAGCGCGCGGTGCAGACGATCGCCGATGCGCTGGGCATCGATCTGATGGCCGCGGCGCGCGGGATCATCGATATCGTCAACGAGAACATGTTCGGCGCGCTGCGGATGATTTCGGTGCAGCAGGGCTATGACCCGCGCCACTTTGCGCTGATGGGCTTTGGCGGCGCGGGACCGCTGCATGTCAATGCGGTCGCGCGGCTGATGGGCAGCTGGCCTGCAGTCTCGCCCGTATCCCCTGGGGTGCTCTGTGCTCTAGGCGATGCGACGACACGGATGCGCACCGAAACTGCGCGCTCGTTCTCCAGGCTGGCGCATACGACGACGGCGGAGGAGCTAAACGGCATACTCACCGACATGGCGCAGCAGACGCGCGCCGAACTGACCTCGGACGGGGTCCCCGCCGAACTGGTCGAAAGCGCGTTCGAGATCGATGTCCGCTATGCGGGCCAAGCGTTCGAAGTGCCGCTGACGATCACGCCGGAAGTGCTGCTGCGCGACGGGATCGAAGGCATCCTGCATCGCTTCGACGACGAACATCGGCGCTTGTTCACGTTTAACATGGATACCCCGCACGAAATCGTGAACTTGCGCGCGGTGGCGATGGGGCAGGCGCTGGACCTGCCTGCGGCCGAAGTGCCGCTGGGCGACGGCGACCCCATCGCGGCCAAGATGCGCGACCATATGCTTTGGATGGACGGCGCGCAGAAGGCTGCGGTGATCTATGACCGCACCAAGCTGAAGCAAGGCGACGTGATCTCAGGCCCCGCGATTGTCGTCGAAATGGATTCGACCACGCTGATCGAAACGGGCTGCGTCGCAGTAGTCGACAAAGTCGGCAATATCCTGATCAACTTGGCCTGAGGGAGTAGGTCCAATGCGCGCTCAGATCATCGAAACCAGCACGATCCCGTTTGCGAAGCAGACCATCGACCCGGTCACGCTCGATATCATCGAAAACGCGCTGCGCAACGCGCGCAACGAAATGGACGCGACGCTCAGCCGCACCGCGATGTCGCCGGGCATCCGCGAACAAGGTGATGCCTTTCCGCTGATCGCCGATCATGCCGGACGGATGATCGTCGGCCAGTTCGGCAGTTTCATCGGCGGTTTCCTCGACAGCTACGAAGGCACGATCGAAGACGGCGACATGATCCTGCTGTCTGACCCTTACAGCTGCGCTGGTGCAGTCAGCCATTCGAACGACTGGCTGGTCTTGCTGCCGGTGTTCAAGACCGGGCGGCTGATTGGCTATACCGCTATGTTCGGGCACCAAGCAGATATCGGCGGCAAAGTCGTCGGTTCGATGCCGATCGATTCGCGCTCGATCTTCGAGGAAGGCGTGCGCATTCCGCCGGTGAAGATCTGGAGCAAGGGCGTCTATAATGCAGATTTGATCAGGCTGATCATGCACCAGACGCGCAAGCCCGACTGGTGCCAGGCCGATCTCAATGCGCTGATCGCATCGTGCCGGGTGGCCGCACGCCGCGTGATCGAAATGGCCAACCGCTTTGGCGACGATGTTTATGTTTCGGCCACCGACGAACTGCTCGCGCGCAACCACCGCGCCATGAAGCAGCTGATTGCAGGCGCCATCGGCGAGGCGCCGGTCAGCTTCGAAGACTATATCTGCGACGACGGCATGGGCGCGGGGCCGTTCAAGATCAAATGCACGATGCAGCGCGAAGGTGAGCGCGTGGTGCTCGATTTCGACGGCACCGATCCACAAAGCGAGTACGCGATCAATTTCCTCCTCAACGAAAACATGTTCCGCATGTTCTTCGGCATCTACATGATAATGGTTTTCGATCCGCAGATCCTGTTCAACGACGGATTCTATGATCTGATCGATGTGCGCATTCCAGAAGGATCGCTGCTCAAGCCCAGGTTCCCGGCGGCGCTTTCTGGCCGCACTCACGCGCTGGGGCGGATTTTTGACGTGCTGGGTGGCTTGCTCGGCCAGAAGACCCCCGAATTCCTTAACGCCGCCGGGTTTTCGTCATCGCCGCACTTGTTCTATTCGGGGTACAACGCGAAGAACGAGTGGTTCCAGCTGTTCCAGATCGGCTTCGGCGGCATTCCCGGCCGTCCGCTGGGCGATGGTCCCGACGGGCACTCGCTGTGGCCGGGTTTCACCAACGTGCCCAACGAGTTCCTCGAGCGCTATTTCCCGCTGATGATCGAGCGCTACGACACCGCGCCCGACAGCGGCGGCGCGGGACTGCATCGCGGCGGCAACGGCATTCACATGACCTACCGCTTCCTGGCGGCGGGCCACGTTTCGGCACACGATGACCGCTGGTTCATTCCGCCGTGGGGCGTCAACGGCGGTGAACCCGCGCAGCGCGCACGCAAGATCATCGAGAAGGCGGATGGCACGCACATCGTGATCAGCAACAAGACCGATGCCTATCCGGTCGAGGCGGGTGACCAGCTCCACTTCATCACCTGGGGCGGCGGCGGCTGGGGCGATCCGCTCGAGCGCGCGGCCGAACTGGTGGGCAAGGAAATCACGCAAGGGCTCGTCACCCCGGCGGGCGCACGCGCGTATGGCGTGGTCGCGAACGATGCGGGCGGGATCGATGCGGGCGCGACCGAGGCCTTGCGTGCCGAGTTGCGCGCGGCGCGGCCGGCCACGCTGCCGCTGTTCGACTTCGGACCCGACATCGAGACGCTACGCGCCAACTGCGAGGCGGAAACCGGCCTTTCAGCGCCGGTCCAGCCCGTGTGGGCGACACGGGCGGCAGCGGAATAACCGATGGAGAACAAGGCCTTGAATAGGGGTGCCTTGAACGGGCTGCGCGTCATCGAGCTCGGGCAATTGCTGGCAGGTCCGTTCTGCGGGCAACTTCTGGGCGACATGGGCGCCGAGATCATCAAGGTCGAGCCGCCGGGCGAGGGCGATCCGATGCGCATGTGGGGTCAAGGCCAGCACAAGGTCAACTGGGAGGTCATTGCGCGCAACAAGAAGTCGGTCTCGGCCAATTTGCGCGTGCCTGCGGGCCAGGATCTGGTGCTGCGGCTGATCGCTCAGGCCGATATTCTGATCGAGAACTTCAAGCCCGGCACACTCGAGAAATGGGGGCTTGGCCCCGATGCACTGCATGACATCAACCCGCGGCTGATCATCGCGCGCATGTCGGGCTATGGCCAGACCGGCCCCTATTCGGACCGTGCCGGGTTTGGCGGGATCGGCGAGGCGATGGGCGGCTGGCGCTATATTGTCGGCGAACCGGATCGCCCGCCAAGCCGAATGGGCATTTCGATCGGCGATTCGCTGACCGCGACTTATGGCTGCATGGGTGTGCTGGCGGCGCTCCATGCGCGCACCAAGACCGGGCGCGGCCAGGTGATCGACGCGGCGCTTTATGAAAGCGTGCTCCAGGTGATGGAAAGCGTGATCCCCG
>JAYUUE010000433.1:0-6848 GCA_043754785.1 Polymorphobacter sp.
GCCGTTTGTTCCATATTTGTTCGCGCAAAGCAAGATAGCCCCGAAATAGGGGGGCGCTGCGCGTTCGGCAACCAGCGCCAAGGACGCAGACGCGCCGACGACCGCGCCGGTTGCCCCGGCGCGGTCGCGTGACGTGCGTCCGGCGCAGCGGCCTTAGCGGCTGCGGTAACGACCTTCCAGCCAGGTGCCCGCCATCAGGGCGATCATCACCGGGTAGGACCAGAAGATTAGGCCAACGGCATAGGCCCAGGCATAGCTACCGGTTTCTGCCAGGCTGGCGATGTGCACCGTGACCGCCACCATCTGGAACGCTGCGGCCCACATCGGCCAGAAGCGATCACTGCGCAGCGCGATGATCAGCAATCCGACGAACAGCGCTACATCGATGAACAGGATGCCGGTCTCGGTGCGGCCATATTGGCTGGTATTCGCCAGGTTTGACGCCAATGTAGCAAGGATGAAGCCCAGTGCAGCGAGCTTTTCATCAAGCCCACCCCATTTCCAGGCCATAAACGCGCTGACCGAAACAGCGCTGAAGGCAACAATTGAATACATGATATCCGCTCCCTATGTTCGCGGGCGGTCACGCAGAACCCGGGCTTCCCGTCCCTGCTGCGCGACATGGAGCCAATTCAGGCGACGGCGGCCAGATGCCGGACCTGCGGCGTTGTTTCGGCCAGTTCGGCGGATGGCGGGCAATTGGTGTCATTAAAGCCGACGGCGCCCAGGCCGACTTCGTGCTGGGCGATGGCCAGCGCCTTGTGCGAGCGGATGATGTTGGTGCGCGCCTTGACGAGCGCCGAGCAGCTTTCCATGGCGTGCATCAGCGCCTCGTGGCCGACATGCATGCCGACATTGGCTTGCTGGCTGGCGAGCGGCATGGCGGCGGTGAGCGAGGCGACGGCGGCGACAGCGGCATCGATGGCGGCTTCGGCCGACACCAGCTTGGCGGCGAGTTCGTTGGCAGCGAGACGGGTGCCGGAGACGGGCAGGGTAGCGATCATGGGAAAGTCCTTCCGTGGCATCCCCCAGTGCGTGACTGGGGGATGCGGTTGATCATCCTCCCGGATGACCATCACCCGGAAGTTCTAGATAAGCGACTTCAAAGCAGCGAGCGCGGTGAGAATCGAGCCAAACGCAAGCGCTGAACCAACGGCGATCATAAATATCCATCCAAGCCGGGCGCCGACCGAAAGGTCGTTGCGCTGCCCATACGGCAGGGATCTTGTTCCGGGTGACACCGTTGGGCGGATGCTGGATTCAGGGTCAATAGACCCAGCACCCGCCTTTTTGGTGTCAAACGAAGTCTCGACATCCACCGATGCGATTGTCAGACGGGGAGGGCCGTTGACGAGCGGATCGATGCCCGGGCTGAATGCCGTTTCGGAGCGAGAATCCGAATAAATCGGGGAACCCGTTTCGCTACCGCCATCCAGGGCCGGTGATTGCATTGTCGCCGGATCGGCCGTCACGGCAACATCCGGTGCCTGATATATCAAAGGTTGATAGGTGTCGGGTGTGGTCTCCCCACCCGATTCCTCCTGCACCAGCATCCGAGCCGCCTCGATGCGGCTGGTCACGCCCAAGGTGCGCATGGCGGTGCGCAAACGCATGTCGACAGTGTGCGGGGATAGTCCCAGTATGCGGGCAATATCCTTCGATTTCATGTGGTTATAAACAAGGCGCAGACAGTCCCGCTGTCCCTCGGTAAGGGCGATCAGCGTCGCCGAATCCAGATTTTGGCGTGTTGTCACACTAATACACCACCGTGCCGGTACATCATTGTCAAGGACCTGGGCATCATCCGGCGCAAGCTGGTTTGCGCGATTACGGGCGAAGCCTGTTTCAATTTGGTCGGCAAAATCCACGCGCATCACATGTTCTCCTCGCACATGGTGTGATGTTGGCCATCCAGTACGATAATGCAGCTTCGCTCAAATGGAGGATTTTCGCAACCTTCACGTTTACATGCACGTGCAGCGGTGATTCGCCGCACGTCGGCACCGCCGACGCTATCTCAAGCACGTCGGCACCGCCGACGCTATCTCAAGCACGTTGGCATCGCCGACGCTTACACAAGCACGTCGTTGCAATCCCGATCATCGGGGTCCTAGACTGCCAATATGACATGGCAACGCGAAATTGATGAATTGTTGCGGCGCCGCGCCGCCGCGATGGCGATGGGCGGACCGGCAAAGCTGGAGAAACAAGCGGCGATGGGGCGGATGAACGCCCGCGAACGCCTCGGCGCCGTCGCCGATGAAGGCAGCTGGCGTGAGATCGGCGCGCTGGCGGGGTTTGCAGCTTACGCCGATGACGGCGAAATGCTGAGTTTTCAGCCGGCGAACTTCCTGTTCGGCCGTGCCACCGTCGATGGCCGGCCCGTGGTGCTGACCGCCGACGATTTCACCGTCCGCGGCGGTGCCGCCGATGCCAGCCTGCACAGGAAGCTGACCGATGCCGAACGGCTGGCCAGCGAATATCGGTTGCCGCTGATCCGCATGATCGAAGGCACCGGCGGCGGCGGATCGGTGCGGACGCTGGAGACCATGGGCTATACCTATATCCCCGAGATTCCGGGGTGGGAGATCATGGTCGATAATATGGCCACTGTGCCGGTGGTGGCATTGGGCCTGGGGCCGGTCGCGGGCCTTGGCGCCGGGCGGCAGGTGATGGCGCATTATTCGCTGCTGGTCGAAGGCGTTTCGCAGATGTTCGTGGCGGGGCCGCCGGTGGTCGCGGCGGCGGGGGAAATCCGCACGAAGGAGCAATTGGGCGGGGCGCATATCCACGCCGCCAACGGTGCCATCGATGACCGGGTGGATAGCGAGGCCGAAGCCTTTGCGCGGTTGCGGCGGTTCTTGTCGTATTTGCCGTCGTCGGTCGACGAACTGCCCAGCCGGGGCCCGGTGAAGGACAAACGCCGAAAAGGCGAGGACTGGCTGGTATCGGCAGTGCCGCGCGACGGGCGCAGGCTGTATCCGGTCCGGCCGATCATCGAAGCGATTGCGGATCGGGATTCCTGGTTCGAAATCGGACGCGAATGGGGGCTGGGGGTGGTGACGGGGTTTGCGCGGATCGATGGCTGGCCGGTCGCGGTGGTCGCCTCCAACCCCGAAAGCCTGGGTGGGCTGTGGACGGCAGCCACGGCGCGCAAGGTCGAACGCCATGTCGATCTGGCCGACACCTTCCATCTGCCGATCGTGCATCTGGTTGACAATCCGGGCTTCCTGATTGGGCGGCGCGCCGAGGACGAAGGCACAATTCGCTGGGGTTCCAGGGCGTTGGCGGCCATATATCAAGCATCGGTACCCTGGGTATCAGTTATATTGCGCAAGGCCTATGGCATGGCTGGCAGCGGCCATGCGCCGGCGGATCGCTTTCGCTGGCGCATGGCGTGGCCGTCCGGGGATTGGGGGTCCTTGCCGATTGCCGGCGGACTTGAAGCGGCGTACCGCGCCGAACTGGAAGCCAGCGAAGACCCCAAAGCGCGGCTGGCCGAGATCAACGAACGCTTGCAGCGGGTGCGATCACCGTTTCGGACTGCCGAGCATTACGGCGTCGAGGCGATCATCGACCCGCGCGATACGCGGGCCGAGCTGTGCGAATTCGTCAACATGGCGCAGCGCGCGTTGAAGCCGGGGCGCAAGGCGCGGGGGTTGCGGCCCTGACGGCACAGGAAGGGGCGATCGATGATGCAATGGCTGGTGAGCGCACAGGCGTGGGTGATGGGGCTGGGGGCGCAATACGGCGTCAACCCGGTGGTCTTTGGCGCGATTTATGTTGGCGCCATCCCGTTTTTCCTGCTGTTCTCCGGGCTGACGGTCAAGCGGCTGCGCGCCGGGCAATCGGCGGTGCTGCCGATTTTGGCCGCCGGGCTGTGCTTCATTTCGGCGTATCTGTACCTGGCAGTCGTGGGGCGCGGCATTCCGCTGTGGGTTTGGGGGTTTTTGGGCCTCATCATCGTCTATGGCGCATGGAATGCGGTCAAAAGCTTTCGGGCGAGGCTTCGGCTGTAGAACAAGAGCCTCCGGCAGGCAGGGCCAGCGGCCTGCACCTATTCTTTTGAGCTCATGCGCTTCAGTGCTGTGACTGCACGTTACATCAATCGGGTGCAGGGCCACTGGCCCTGCCCGCCGCAGGCTCTGCTTCAAACCTTCACTCGCGCCGGACGTCGTCGAGGCGTTCCTCGGTAATCGGATAATCGCAGCTGTTGGGGATGACGAGCCATTTCGCGCCGCCGCGATCGATGATTTCCGGCTGGATGAACGGCGGGGTGCGCGCCGCCGCGGCGGCCATGATGCTGGCGATGTCGGCATATTGGCCGATGCGTTGCAGGTTGCACTTGGTGGGGAAGACCAGCGCCGCCTGCCCAAGCGCTTCGGCGGTGAGAACGGCGGCGGCGGTGGTCCATTGGATGGCGACGGCCTCGTTGCCATCGGGGGAGATCGCCGCCGATGCGGTGTTGCCGGCGTCGGCAAGGTAAAAATGTGTATCGAAGCGGCGTTTGATCGCGGCGGCTGCCGGTGGTTCCCAGCGTGCGAACGGCACGAAGCGCGCCGCATCGACGCGGTGGCCGAGAGCTGCCAGCATCGCGGCAAAGCTGCTGGCTTCGGCGGTATCGGGCCCGGCCGACAGGGCGGCGCGGGCGTTGGCGAGCGCCACCGGATCGGGCGCCTCGCCGCTGGTCAACAGCACGCCGGTTTCCTCCAGCGCTTCGCGGCAGGCGGCGATGCGAGCGGCGGCGTCGGTATCGTCCAGCCCGGCAAAGCCGAACGCCAGCGCCGGATCACGTGCCGTGGTGATATCGGCGGCATCGACCCGGCCGCCGGGGAACACCAGCGCGCCGCCGGCAAAGGCAAGATTGTTGCCGCGCCGCACCATCAGCGTTTCCAGCCCGGCGGCGGTTTCGCGCAGCAGGATGACAGTGGCGGCTTGAATACTGGACATATTTGCAGCTTAGGCGAGGCGCGGTGGGGAAGGAACCCGGTTATGACCTGCCGGTTATGCGAGGTCCTGGCGGTGGCGGCGGAAAGCCGAGCGGAGGGGTGGCGGCGCCGGGCGATCCGGCGGTGACGGTGCGATACAGTGCGTCGCCGACGGGGCTGTAGGTGATGGCTTCTATCAGCAGCAGCGTGGCGGCGATGGCGGCGATGCCCCATAGCCAAGCGGGGTGGACTGCACCGCGCCGCATATCGGCGATGACGCCGGCGAGCGGGAACACCAGCGTCGCGGCAAAGGCGGCTTCAAAGGCCAGCGGCGCGAGCAGTGGCAGCGGCAGCAGCCGCCCAAAGGCCGGGGCGATCAGCATTGCCGTGCCGCACAGGTGCAGGCGGCGGTGCCAATCGGTGCGGCGCCGCAGCGTGATTGCCGCCAGCGTGACGGCGGCAAAGCTGAGCACCGTCAACGGATCGAAGACGAGGAAATGTTGTGGCCGAAAGAAGAACGGCACTTGGCCGCGCCGGACGATGTCGATGGTGACGGCGGCCCCCAGCGCGAGCATAAGCACGATCCAGCCGGCGCCGATCCAGCCGAGGCGGCGGTGCAAGCCTTGCCGGCCACTGGTCGCCAGCGCGGTTTGCGTCACATACAGCGTGATCCAGCCCATGAATACCAGCGCATGGGCGTGGACGAGTGGCGGCGAGGCAAAGCTGGAGCGGCCCATGGCGAGTTGGGTTGAAAAGCCGGCGACGACGACTAACGCCATCGCCAGCGCGGCGCCCATGAAGAAGCGATCATCGGCGGATCCGGACCATGGTACTGGCGCTGGGTGAATGTCGGCGCGGCTTGCCACCTTGCTCCCCCTCTCGGTGCGACAATCTGTACACCAATGTTGGCGGGCGAGCAATTATCGTCCGCCACACACGCTGACTGGCCAATGCGGTGGCGGTGTGAAATGCTGCCGGGTATGACCAGTGTGGAAATTATCGGGCTTGCCGCCAGCCTCAGTCTGCTGGCCGGGTGGCGGCTGTATGCCGCGGTCTTGGCGGCGGGGCTGGCGGTGCGCTTTGGCGGTTTCGGGCTGCCGGGGGAACTGGCCGGGCTGGCAGTGCTGGGCAATGGTTGGGTGCTGGGGGTGGCCGGCGTGGGCGCGCTGGCGGAGTTTTTTGCCGACAAGGTGATGTGGCTCGATAGCGCCTGGGATGCGGTGCACACGCTGGTGCGGCCGATCGGCGGCGCCCTGCTCGCCTATGCCGTGGTGTCGCCCGACAATCCGGCGCTTGGAGTGATCACCGTGCTGCTCGGCGGCGGCGCGGCGCTGGCGGCGCATGGCGCAAAGGCCGGGACGCGGGCGATAATCAACGCCTCGCCCGAGCCGGTGAGCAATGTTGTCGCATCGGTGGCCGAAGATGGCGTGACGTCGGCGGGGTTCTGGCTGGTGTTCGCGCATCCGCAATGGGCGGCGGCGCTCGCGGCGGTGCTGGCGGTGGCAACCGGGCTGATGCTGTGGAGCGCGGCACGCGCGCTGGGTGCGGTGCGGCGGCGCTGGCGGGGTTGATTGAACCGGGGTATAGCCGCGCCAGCATTCAGGAGCATTGGCATGAGCGTTCGTCCGTGGCGGGATATCACCCGCCGCAAATCCCGCCAGATCATGGTCGGCAAGGTGCCCGTTGGCGGCGATGCGCCGATTGCGGTGCAGACGATGACGAACACTTTGACGAGTGACGCTTCTGCGACCATCGCGCAGATCTTGCGCTGCGAGGAAGTCGGCGCCGACATCGTGCGGGTATCATGTCCGGATGTGGAATCGACCGCGGCGCTGAAGACCATCGTGCGCGGGGTAAATGTGCCGATCGTCGCCGACATTCATTTCCATTATAAACGCGGCCTCGAGGCGGCGGATGCCG
>JAYUUE010000434.1:0-2325 GCA_043754785.1 Polymorphobacter sp.
TTCTTCAACATGCGGTCAGGGTAGATCAGCAACTTGTCGATGACGCCAGTCAGGCGGTGCAGCGCGAAATCGAGAGTGATCGTGCTGTCCGGGCCGATCATGCGTTCGACCGATGAATGGCTGATGTCGCGTTCGTGCCACAGCGCGACGTTTTCGAGCGCCGGGGTGACATAGCCGCGCACGAGGCGCGCGAGGCCGGTCAGGTTTTCGGTCAGCACCGGGTTGCGCTTGTGCGGCATGGCGCTGCTGCCTTTTTGGCCTGGCGCGAAATATTCCTCGGCTTCAAGGACTTCGGTGCGTTGCAAATGCCGGATTTCGGTGGCCAATCGCTCGACCGAGCCAGCAACGACGCCCAAGGTCGCAAAGAACATCGCATGGCGATCGCGCGGGATGACCTGGGTGCTCACCGGCTCGATAGTCAGGCCCATGGCCTTGGCGACATGGGCTTCAACGGCGGGATCGATGTTGGCGAAGGTGCCGACGGCGCCGGAGATGGCGCAGGTGGCGATCTCCTCCCGCGCCATCACCAGGCGGGCGCGGCAGCGGGTGAATTCTGCATAGGCCTGCGCCAGCTTGATACCGAAAGTCGTCGGCTCGGCGTGGATGCCGTGGCTGCGGCCCATCGTCGGGCTATGCTTGTGCTCCAGCGCGCGGCGCTTGATCGCTTCGAGAAGTGCATCGGTGTCGGCGATGAGAATATCGGCGGCGCGGACCAGCTGCACCGACAGACAGGTATCGAGCACGTCCGAACTGGTCATGCCCTGATGGACGAAGCGCGCTTCGGGGCCGACATGCTCGGCAAGGTTGGTGAGGAAGGCGATGACGTCGTGGCGGGTTTCGCGCTCGATCTCGTCGATGCGATCGACGTCGAAACGCCCGCGTTCCCACACGGCTTTCGCAGCGTCCGCCGGGACGACGCCGAGTTCGACCAGCGCGTCCATGGCGTGCGCTTCGATCTCGAACCAGATCTGGAAGCGGCTTTGCGGTTCCCAGATGGCGACCATCTGGGGGCGGGAATAGCGGGGGATCATGGGGGCCTTTCGTGGTTGCGGCGGGGGTTAGCACGGCGAGCCCGCAGCGGCAAAGCGGTGGCGAAATCCGGCGCGCGACCTTAAGGCTGCGGGGTGACTGCTCCCCAATCCGCCAAAGCTTCCGTGCGCGTCGTGGTGTTCCAGCATGGGCTGGGCGCGCTCGATTATGCCGTACCGGCAGGCATGGACCTGGCGCCGGGCGATGCGGTGCAGGTGCCGCTGGGGCCGCGGGCGATTACCGGGGTGGTGTGGGATGCAGGGCGGCTGGCGGGGCGCGAGGTTGAGGCGAATCGGCTGCGCGCGGTATCGGCGCGGCTCGACCTGCCGCCGATCGCCGAACCGCTGCGGCGGCTGTGCGAATGGGTGGCGGATTATTATCTCAGCAACTTGGCCGGGGTGATCCGCATGGTCTGGCCGTCGGTGGCGTTTCTGGGCGATCGCGAAGTCACCGAATATCGGTTGGGCGGCGCGGCGCCGGCGCGGATGACCCCGCAACGCAGCGCTGCGCTGGAGAAACTGGCGGGCGCCCAAGGGATCGTGCGCGACCTGACGCGGATCGCCGGCGTTTCGGAGGCGGTGATCCGCGGTTTGGTGAAGGCAGGGGCGTTGGTGCCGGTATTGGTCGGCGCGGGTGGGCCGGTGGCTTCGCCTGACCCGGATTTCGCCCCGCCGGTGCTGGAGGCTGCGCAGGCGGCGGCGGCGGGGGCGATGGCTGCGGCGGTGAGGGCCGGCGGCTTTGCGCCCTTCCTGCTGGAGGGGGTAACGGGTTCAGGCAAAACCGAAGTGTATTTCGAAGCCGTCGCGGCAGCTATCCGGGCAGGCGGCCAGGCGCTGGTGCTGGTGCCAGAAATCGCCTTGACGGCGCCGTGGCTAACGCGGTTCACCGCGCGGTTCGGCTGCGCGCCGGTGGCATGGCATTCGGACCTGAAGGCCAGCGAGCGCCGCGCCGCATGGGTAGCGGTGGCCGATGGGCGCGCCAAGGTGGTGGTCGGCGCGCGGTCGGCGCTGTTCCTGCCGTTCAAGGATTTGGCGCTGACCATTGTCGATGAAGCGCATGAGACGAGCTTCAAGCAGGAGGAGGGCGTGCATTACCACGCCCGCGACGTTGCGGTGATGCGCGCACGCGAAGAGGGAGCGGTGGTGGTGCTGGCGACGGCGACGCCGGCCATCGAAACGCAAGTGCAGGCGGCGAAGGGAGTTTATCGGCATCTGGTGCTGCCGGCGCGCTTCGGCGGCGCGGCGATGCCCGATGTGCAGGCGGTGGATTTGCGGCGGTTCCCGCCGGCGCGCGGGG
>JAYUUE010000435.1:0-2325 GCA_043754785.1 Polymorphobacter sp.
GCCATCGCCAGCGCCTTGAGGCCGGTGTCGCTGTCACCGCAAGCCGCGCGCACCCACAGCCGGAAATCGGTTGCCACCTGATCGTTACGGGAGCGTGCAGTATGCAATCGGCCGGCCGCGGGCCCAATCAGCTGCGCCAGCCGCGTCTCGACGTGCATGTGAATATCTTCGAGCGCCGCATCCTCGACAAGGCTGCCCGCCGCATATTCGGCCTCGATGCTTGCCAGTCCTGCCAGAATCGCCGCCACGTCAGCGGCGTCCAATATCCCGGTTGTTCCCAACATCGCCACATGCGCCCGGCTGCCGGCCAAGTCTTCGCGCCACAACCGCTTGTCGATGGCGATCGATGCGTTTATCTCCCGCATTGCAGCATCGGGTCCCGCACCAAAGCGCCCACCCCAAAGTGGGTTGGAACTCGGAAAGGACGTTTGGGATATGGGCGTAGTAATCGCACGGCTCCTGTTGGCGTTCGGCGCCGCAGCGACGCTTGCTGCCTGTGATGGCGGCGATAAGGGAAACGCCGCAGCGCCGCAAGCAAGCGCCGCCGGAAAGCCCGCCGCTGCCCCGAACGCGACAAGGCTCAACTTGATCGATCGCAGCCATGTCGGCACCCCCGCACCGACGCTGAGCTTTGAACGCCATGGCGGCGAGAAAACCACGCTTGCCGATTTCCGCGGCCAGAAGGTGCTGGTCAATTTATGGGCAACCTGGTGCGCGCCGTGCATTGCCGAAATGCCCAGGCTCGATCAGCTTGCGGCGTCGCGGCGCGGCAAGACCGTGGTGTTGCCGATTTCGCAGGACATGGAAGGCTGGCTGGCGGTCAACAAATTCTTCACCGAAGGCAAGTTCAACGCCATCGAACCCTTTGTCGATCAGCCGGGGTCGTTTGCGGAAACGCTCAAGGCCAAGGGCCTGCCGATGTCGATCCTTTATGACGAGCAGGGCAAGGAAATCTGGCGCGTCGCCGGCACGCCGGACTGGAATGATCTGGCAATGAAGGGCTTGGTCTGAAAGTTGGTCTGAGGGCGGGTCTGAAGGTGGACCCGGGGATGCGCCGTCTTGGTGTCGTTATAGTCAACTGGAACCGCTGCGGCTTCACGATCGAATGCCTGGAAAGCCTGATGCGCAGCGATGTGCCGCTGCAGGTGGTCGTGGTCGATAATGGCTCAACTGACGGCAGCATCGCCGGATTGGTTGACTGGTCAACCGGTTGCACCCCGTCTTCACCCCCGGATCACCCCCTCGGTTCCCTCATTACACCCCCGCTGGGCACCCCTGTTGCGCTCACCATCACACCCGCTACCGTCCTGCCAACCCCCGGATACATCAGCGTCATCGATGCTGGCGGCAACCTGGGTTTTGCCGGTGGCAACAATATCGGCCTAGCACATCTGGCGCGTGACCCCGATCTGACGCATTTCTGGCTGCTCAACAACGAAACAATCGTGGCGCCGGATGCAGCCGGCGCCCTGTTGCGCTGCCTCGAAGCCGATCCGGCCATCGGCATGTGCGGCACGGTCGTGCGCTTCTACAGCCGGCCCGACGACGTTCAGGCGCTCAATGGCTATCGCTTTTCCAAAATCAGCGGGGCGGCAACACCCATCGGCGGGTCGCTGCACCTGCCCCCAGGCGCGCAATTGCCCCAAACACCCACCGAAATCGCCGCGCAAACCGACTTTGTCCTCGGCGCTTCGCTTGCGGTCTCAAGGGCCTTTGTCGACCAGATCGGCCCGATGTCCGAGGATTATTTCCTCTATTTCGAAGAAATCGACTGGGCGACGCGCAACGCCGGGCGATTCAAAACCGGCTTCGCCGCGGACGCCTCCGTCTGGCACAAGGCCGGCGGCAGCATCGGCTCGGGCGAGGGCCATGGCACACGCGGTCCCGGGTCGGACTATTACATGACCCGCGCCCGGCTGCTCTTCACCCGCAATCACTACCCTTGGCTGCTGCCGCTGCACTATCTCCAAGGCCTCGTCATCGCCGCGCGTCGGCGCCTGCGCGGGCAACCGTCGAATGCCCGGTCTATCCTGCGGGCGCTGTTGGGGGCGCCTCTTTCGGGATAAGCAGCCACGCCGCGGTAAAGCTCGCCAAGTTGCGGAACGCTGTCGAAACAGCCTGTGCAATCGCAGCGCCCTCTAACCCCCATATCGGCACCAGCCACAGCGCCAGCACCACCAGCAGGCCCAGCCCGACGATGGTAAAGCGCAGCAGCCAGCGTTCATGCCCCGACATCGTCAGCAACCCGCCAATCGGCCCCGTGGCAATCTTTGTCGCCTGCCCCGCCGCCATGATCGCCAGCGCCGGCCCCGCGATGACGAACGC
>JAYUUE010000436.1:0-6814 GCA_043754785.1 Polymorphobacter sp.
CTTGGCAGCACGCTTTGCCGTCCACGCCGTGCCGCCGGTGCTCGTCGCTGCAAACTGCTTGCCGCTGAGCACGCCGCCAGCCAGATCCGCCAACCACAATGCCGAATAACTGCCGTCGAATGTGGAAAGCGACAGCTTGTTGCCTGCCAGTTCGCCGGCCAGATAGCGCGTATCGCCGCTCGGCAACTGCACCGAACCGCTGACCTGGTTGCCGACCTGCTTGAACTGCGCCAGCCCGGTCACCGGCTTTGTACCCTGAAAATCGACCAGCCATTTGCCGGTCAGATCGGCGGCAGGTTTCGACGGTTTCGGGGTGAAGCGATACATAGCCCGCGTTCCTGTCGCCGCGAGCGTTACCGGCCCGGCGCTGCGCTTGACATCGGCCTGCCCGGTCAACCGGTCATCGGCGCCGCGCACCAGCACCAGCCGGCTGTTGTACGATGGAAACGCCAGCGTGATCGTCTCGCCATCGACACTAGCGTTCTCGACACGCAGCTTTTCCGGCGGGTTGCTGATATAGGCGACTGGCCCCGTTTTGCCCGGCGCCACCTCCAGGCCGAACGGCACCCCGCCACCCGGATGGTCGAGGACAACGCGCCAATTGCCGTAAGGCGTCGCAGCAAGCAGCGGCGAAGCGGTGGCGAGCGCGGCGGCGACAACGATGAGCTTCATGGAAATTCCTGCACAAATCGGACGGCCTCTTTGCAGCGCCGAGCCGCCAATCGCCAAGCAGCAAGTTTTGCACGCCGAAAAGCCCATCTATTTTACCTCTCCCCTCGCGGGAGAGGTCGAGAGACGGCGAAGCCGGCCCGGGTGAGGGGGGCTCCAGCATCGAAGCAAGAACCACCCTCACCCGGCGCGCCAAAGAGCGCGTCTCGCCCTCTCCCGCCTGCGGGAGAGGTGAAGAACTACCCCTCGAATTCCAGAATCACCGCATCGACCGCCAGCGAATCCCCTGCCTTGGCATGCACCTTGCCGATCACCCCGGTTTTTTCCGCCCGCAGGATATTTTCCATCTTCATCGCTTCAACCGTCGCCAGCTGCTGCCCGGCCTCGACCTTGTCGCCCTCGGCGACCGCCACCGAGACGACCAGGCCCGGCATCGGGCACAGCAGATATTTGCTCATGTCCGGCGCCACCTTGGCGATCATGTGCCGCGACAATTCCGCCGCACGCGGCGTCAGTACCCGCACCTTGTGCGCAGCCCCGCGTGTTGTCACTTTCAATCCGCTACCGACTTTCTCGATCCTCAAAGTCCGCGAAACGCCATCGATCTCGGCGCCAAACAGCGGCGACCCGACCCGCCAGTCGGTCGTCACATCGATATCGCGGTCTTCGATCAGCACATTGAAGCGCCCGCCATCGCCGCTGACGCTGAGCGGGATATGTTCACCCGCCAGCACCACCACCCAATCCTCGCCATATTCGGCGCCAGACCCCGACAATTGCCCGTCGATCAGTTGCGCGCGCTCGGCCTCGGTCGCTTGCACCACCGCCGCCGCGGCCGCAATCGCCATGCGCGTTTCGTCGTCGATCGCCGCGCCGTGGAAGCCGTCGGGATATTCCTCGGCGATGAACCCGGTCGTCACATTTGCCCCGGCCTGAAACCGCGGGTGCGCCATAATCGCCGACAGAAAATCGATATTATGGCTGATGCCGCGGATGTAATAGCGATCAAGCGCATCGGCCTG
Source organism: Polymorphobacter sp. (assembly GCA_043754785.1). Taxonomy (GTDB): domain Bacteria; phylum Pseudomonadota; class Alphaproteobacteria; order Sphingomonadales; family Sphingomonadaceae; genus Sandarakinorhabdus. Next base: position 1,692 of record JAYUUE010000436.1, read on the forward strand.
CGCCGCAATCGCTGCCGCGCGCGTCGGCGCCCAGGTGATCAGCTTGGCAATCATCGGGTCATAAAACATGCTGATTTCGGCGCCTTCGACAACGCCGGTATCGATCCGCACCAGCGCGTCGCCCTCCCGCCCCGCCTCGGGCGGCCGACACGCCGTCAACCGGCCAATCGATGGCAAGAACCCACGATACGGATCTTCGGCATAAACCCGCGTCTCGATCGCCCAGCCGTTCAGCTGCACATCATCCTGTGTGAACGGCAGCGCTTCGCCCGCCGCGACGCGGATCATCAGCTCGACCAGATCGAGCCCCGTGATACATTCGGTCACCGGATGCTCGACCTGGAGCCGGGTGTTCATCTCCAGAAAATAGAAACTGCGGTCCGCGCCGGCGATAAACTCCACCGTCCCGGCGCTGGTATAGCCGACGTTCCTCGCCAGCGCGACCGCCTGTTCGCCCATCGCCTTGCGCATTTCGGCTGTCACGAACGGCGATGGTGCTTCCTCGACGACCTTCTGGTGCCGCCGCTGGATCGAGCAATCGCGCTCGTTCAAATAAATGATATTGCGGTGCGAATCGCCGATCAGCTGAATTTCGATATGGCGCGGCTGTTCGACAAACTTTTCGATGAACACCCGGTCGTCGCCGAAACTCGCCAACGCCTCGCGCTTGACACTATCGAACCCTTCCCGCACGTCGGCCTCGTTCCAGGCCAGCCGCATGCCTTTGCCGCCGCCACCGGCAGATGCCTTCATCATCACCGGATAGGTGATGCCTGCGGCAATCTCCACGGCGTGCTCGGTGCCGTTGATTTCGCCGACAAACCCAGGAACCACTGACACGCCGGCGGCCAGCGCGCGGCGCTTCGATTCGATCTTGTCGCCCATTGCCGCAATCGCCGGGGCCGGCGGCCCGATGAAAGCAATTCCCGCCGCGCTCAGCGCCTCGACGAACGACGCGCGCTCCGACAGAAAGCCGTAGCCCGGGTGCACCGCTTCGGCGCCGGTCGCGAGGCATGCGGCGATGATCTTGTCGGCAACCAGATAGGATTCCGCCGCCGGCGACGCGCCGATATGGACCGCCTCATCGGCCTCGCGCACATGCAGGGCGTTGGCATCGGCGTCGGAATAGACGGCAACAGTGGAGATGCCCATGGCGCGGGCGGTGCGGATGACGCGGCAGGCGATTTCGCCGCGGTTAGCGATCAGGATTTTCTTGAACACGCATTGGCCCCATGCAAACTGGGGTTCTTCCTTAACCGGCGCGGCGCAGCGCGCAAGCGTTGAGGCTCAGGCGCTGCCCTCGTCGAAATGCCATGTCGAAGCGTCGCTGCACGCCATTCATGAAACTTAGTTGAGCGCCACCTTGGGGTTTCCGGCAGCGACCCGCTTCTGCACCTGCGAGGCGGCAGTGGCATGGGCACCGGCCAGGCATTCCGCCTGCGCCTTTACCTGCTGACCGGTGCCATAAGCCGACGCACCGCCAAACTCGACCGGCGCGCATGCCGACCGAATGGCCGAATTGACGCGTTGGTTGAGTTTTTCGACACCAGCGACCGAAGCCACATCGATGTCATAAGTCGCAACGGTTATCCTTGTCGTGGTCGAAGCCGGACTGGCCAATACAGCCGAACTTGAGGAGATGAGAAGCACGCCAAATATCCCGGCGGCAAGGCGACGTTGACTGACTGTTGCCATGGCAATTCTCCGTGCATCACGCCGTGCTGACGACGATTCTTGTTTCCCCTGCCCATTCTGCATCGCAGTTCGGACGAACCGGCATTTCTGCCTGCCCTTGAAAATTGCGCGCGTTTGCCGATGCAATCAAGCCCTTTTTGTCATAAAAGAGTCATGAAATGCAACTATACTATAACATGTAGCTAGTTTCTAGTTTTCGATTGCTGCAAAATCAATGGCTTGCCACACTCAGCCGTGTGCAGGTTTATTTTTGCGACCGCCAAATTGTCACATTTTCCTTCCCACTCTGCTGGGAGGCAACTCGCACGTTTGCGCGAGCGAGGTGGGCGTCCGCACCTGCAAAATGGCGCTCGGCAACCGCTTGGACATCGAATCGCGCTTCACGCACCGACCAACCGCTAAAACGGCTTGGCCACCATCAGCCACATCGCTGCCAGCAGCGGCAGTGTCGAAACCAACCCCCAGGCCAGCCAGCGCCGCGATTCGCGCCGATACGCCTCAGGCACCGCGGCATCCGCTGCAAAATCGCGCGCCATCCGCGCCTGGCGCCGCTGGATTGGCACGATGATCGCCAGCCAGATCAACCCGGCGATGCCGAACAGGACCTGGCTCCACAACAACCAGAGCGTCACCCAAAGGTCATACCCGGCCAGCGCCACCATGATGTACCCGCCCACCATCGTCAGCGCAGCACCCCATACGGTCATCGACCAATCGGTATAGGTCACCAGTTTCTGGGCGAACCCCAGCACCTGCGGCCGCCCATCGCGATCGGCGAAAAATTTCCAGATCGCCGTGACGGTGATGTTGCCCATCAACATCACCACCCCGGTGATGTGGGCAAAGCGGGCGATGCTGTACCAATCCATTATAGTGGAATATTATCGTGCTTCTTCCACGGGTTCTCAAGTTTCTTGTTACGCAGCTTGCGCAGCCCCACCGCGATCCGCTTGCGCGTCGAATGCGGCATGATCACTTCGTCGATGAAACCTTTTGACGCCGCCACGAACGGGTTGGCGAAGCGCGCCTCATATTCGGCCGTGCGCGCCGCGATCTCCTCCGCCGACCGCCCGCGGAAGATGATCTCCACCGCCCCTTTGGCACCCATCACGGCGATTTCGGCGGTCGGCCACGCATAGTTCAGATCACCGCGCAAATGCTTTGACGCCATCACGTCATAAGCGCCGCCATAGGCCTTGCGCGTGATGACGGTGATCTTGGGCACTGTCGCTTCGGCATAGGCAAACAGCAATTTCGCCCCATGCTTGATGATGCCGTTATGCTCCTGCGCGACGCCGGGCAAAAACCCCGGCACATCGACAAACGTCACTATGGGGATGCTGAACGCATCGCAGAACCGCACGAACCGCGCGGCTTTCTTCGACGAATTGATATCGAGGCATCCGGCGAGCACCATCGGCTGGTTGGCGACGATGCCGACCGTATGTCCTTCAATGCGCGCAAAGCCGATCAGGATATTGCCGGCATGGCCCGGCTGCAATTCGAAAAACTCACCCTCGTCGGCAACCTTGCGGATCAGTTCGTGCATGTCATACGGCTTGCTGGCCGACGGCGGCACCAGTGTATCGAGGCTTGGCTCCAGCCGCATCGGGTCATCGGCGCTGGGCCGGTACGGCGCGCCATCGCGATTGTTGAGCGGCAGATAGTCAAAGAATATCCGCGTCCGCAGCAGCGCATCGACATCATCCTCCATCGCCAAATCGGCGACGCCCGATTTTGTCGTATGGGTCACCGCCCCACCCAAGTCCTCCTGGCTGACGATCTCGTTGGTCACGGTCTTGACCACGTTCGGCCCGGTGACAAACATGTAGGATGAATCCTTCACCATGAAGATGAAGTCGGTCATTGCTGGTGAATATACTGCACCGCCGGCGCACGGCCCCATGATAAGGCTCAGCTGCGGCACCACGCCCGACGCCAGCACATTGCGCTGGAACACTTCGGCATAGCCGCCCAGCGAGGCTACCCCCTCCTGGATACGCGCGCCGCCGCTGTCGTTTAGCCCGATCACCGGCGCGCCGACCTTCATCGCCATATCCATGATCTTGCAAATCTTCTGCGCGTGGCGCTCCGAAAGCGAGCCGCCGAAGACCGTGAAATCCTGCGAAAACACGAACACCAGCCGGCCGTTGATCGTCCCCGACCCGGTGACCACGCCATCACCCGGAAAGGTCTGTGTTTCCATGCCGAAATCGGTGCAATTATGCTCGACATACATGTCGAGCTCCTCGAACGACCCCGGATCGAGTAAAATGTCGAGCCGCTCGCGCGCCGTCAGCCGGCCCTTGGCGTGCTGTGCCGCGACCCGCGCGGGCCCACCGCCGGCGCGCGCCGCCTCGCGCCGGGCTTCCAGGTCCTCGAGTGTCTTAACCATCGCAATCCCCGTCAAAGCTGTTTCGTGCTTAGCAGCGGCGCCGCAGAGGTTAAAGACCGGACTCGCCGCTCGCACAACCGCGCGGGCCTCACAACAGCCGCAAAAACGCCGTCGCCGCCGCCAGATCGCCCTGCCGCTCCCTGTGCCCGGCCTCGGCGAGCGGATCCTTGCCCCATTGTTCGGCCTGCCACAGTTCATCAAGGTGCCCCACCTGCCACGCCGTGTCGGCATCCATGACGCCTTCTGCCACCGCCAGGCCGAGCACCGCCGACCCGCAAATCGTCACCACAGGGTTCAGCGCCGCCAGTCGAAACGCATCATGCGCCCGATACGCCGCCGCCACCCGCGCCAGCATCGCCGGCGGTTGCGGCCGGTGGATGATGCCGGCCACCAGCGTGAAATCCACATCGTAGCGCGCCCGCGCCCACGCCAGCCACGGATCCCACGCCGCCGCCTGCCGTGCCACCAGCGCCGGGGGTGCGTCGGCACGATACGCGAGCAATTCGTTCACCGCGAACACCGACAAGCCGTCGGCAAACCCCACCGCATCCGGAGCCACCCGATCAATCGCCGCATTGGCGAGGCCGGTCAGCGGCATGGTGCGCGGCAAGATCTCTGTACCCTGGCTATTCCATTCTGCCGCAATGGCCTCCGCCAACCGCCGCGTCGGCACCGCCAACGCCGCACGCGCCGGGGTGCGCAGCGGCCGCGCATCGAGCGCCACACCGAAGCCCGGCGCTGCGCCAGTTACTGCTGCAGCTGCGTAAAAACGTTTCACCGCTATCGGCCTGCAACCGCACGTCGGACCCGACACAGTGTAAGCCGTGGTTTACAATGCCGCCGCTGTGGGCAACCGCGTGCAAAGCGAATCAATATGTTGATGTTTTGCACAGGACTTGCACCCCGGAATATGTGCGCCAATGCACGTGTAAGGAGTTTTGTATCATGTTGGGCCGTCTCGCTTTTGCCGCTGCGCTCGTCATTGGGGCCCCGGCCGCCGCCGTCACCGTCGTGATCGACCAGTCGGCGTCGT
>JAYUUE010000437.1:0-2314 GCA_043754785.1 Polymorphobacter sp.
TCCGCCGTGTTGGTAACCCTTTCGTCATCGGTGGCAAAAACTTCACGGGCCAGACAGGAAATGGACGGAGTCGGGCGCGGCGTTTCCAACTGACACGCGACTGTCACCAAGTACCGTTATGCAGCGCCAACCGAGGCGACCGAAAGCATCCGGCATGGCAGGCCAAATGGCGCGATCATCTGGGATTGGATCATCAGGGATTTTAACATTCGGGGATTTTGGCGGCCGGCCGCAGGACGATTGGCATGGTGACGACCCGGTCACGCCGCGCGGCAAGCTGAAATTCCGCACCGTCTGGATCAGCGACACCCACCTTGGCACCGCCGGCTGCAATGCCGAACTGCTCCATGATTTTCTCCATTCGATCAAACCCGACACGCTGTATCTGGTCGGCGACATCATTGACGGCTGGCGGCTGAAGCGCGGCTGGTACTGGCCGGCGCGGCACAACGACATCATTCGGCGGGTGCTCAAGCTGGCCAACAAGGGGACGCGGGTGGTGTATATCCCCGGCAACCACGACGAGGCGGCGCGCGATTATTGCGGGCTGGCGTTCGGCGGGGTGGAGATCATGGCCGAGGCCATCCACACCACCGCCGATGGCAAGCGTTTCCTGGTGCTGCACGGCGACGAGTTCGACGGGGTGGTGCTGTATGCGCGCTGGCTGGCGTTTCTGGGTGACAAGGCCTATTCGGTGCTGCTGCGGATGAACGTCTGGTTCAACGCCGCCCGCCGCCAGTTTGGCCTGCCTTATTGGTCGCTTTCGGCCTATATCAAGCACCGGGTGAAGAACGCCGTGGCGTTCATTTCGCATTACGAGGAAGTCGTGGCGCATGCAGCCCTTGAACGGGGGCTTGATGGCGTTATTTGCGGCCATATCCATTCGGCCGAAATCCGCGATTTCGGCGGCGTCATCTATATGAACGACGGCGATTGGGTGGAAAGCTGCACGGCGCTGGTCGAGCATTTCGACGGGCGCATCGAGATTATCGACTGGGCGAAGCGCACGGCGGCATTGCAGCGCGCGGCATCGGTGCCCGAGCGCGCCGCACCGGATCATGCGTTGGAGCCGGCCTGATGCGCATCGCGCTGGTGTCCGACGCCTGGAGCCCGCAGGTCAACGGCGTGGTGCGCACCCTGACGACGGTCATCGAACTGGCGCGGGCGCGTGGCCACCGGGTGCTGACGGTGACGCCAGACCGCTTCACCTCCGTGCCGATGCCAAATTACCCCGAAATTCGCCTAGCGCTGGCTAGCCCGCGCGCTGTGGGGGCGATGATCGGCGATTTCGCGCCCGACGCGGTGCATATTGCCACCGAAGGACCGTTGGGGTGGCTGGCGCGGCACTGGTGCATGTCGCGCGGCGTGGCGTTCACCACCAGTTTTCACACGCGCTTTCCGGATTATATCGCGGCGCGCACCGGGCTGCCGCCGGCGCTGTTGTGGCGGCCGCTGGCGCGTTTTCATCGCCCGGCGCGGCATATCCTGGTGGCGACACCGCGGCTGGCGGCGGAACTGGCGGACAACGGCTTGCCGCAGACCTTGCCATGGACGCGCGGTGTCGATGGCGGGCTGTTTCGTGCCGGGCTGGAGGCGCATCCGGCGTTTGCCGGGCTGCCGCGCCCGATTGCGCTGCACGTCGGGCGGGTGGCGGTGGAAAAGAACATCGAGGCGTTTCTGGCCGCCGACTGGCCGGGCGCCAAGGTGGTGGTCGGTGACGGCCCGGCGCTCGATGGCTTGCAGACGCGGTTTCCGGCGGCGCATTTCCTGGGCAGCCTGCACGGCGCTGCGCTGGCGGCGACCTATGCCGGGGCGGACATCATGGTCTTCCCGAGCCGCACCGATACGTTCGGACTGGTGATCATCGAAGCGCTGGCGTGCGGGACGCCGGTGGCGGGGTTCCCGGTGCCGGGGCCGCTCGACATATTGGGAGCGGACGGGATGGGCACGGAGGGCCCCCGCGCGATTGTGGGCGGCGTCGAGGGCGATCTGGCAGCGGCGATGCGCGCGGCGCTGACGGCGCGGCGGCAGGATTGCGCCGCTTATGGTGCGCTGTTCAGCTGGGAGCGGTCGTGCGACCAGTTTCTGGCGGCGCTGGCGCCGGTGGATTTTGCAGCGGTGGCGTGAGGTTTTCTGGTCCTCCTCCTCAGGGGGGGGGAGGCGACTCGCGCGTCTTCGCGCGGCGGGTGGGGGTCCATACGTTCTGACACATGTGAACCCCCACCCAGGCCGCGCAAGGGCGCGTCTCTCGCCTCCCCCGTGAGGGGGAGGAACTAGGAAGCCCTCATTCTCTCGTCCATGGCCAGCTGGGTGC
>JAYUUE010000438.1:0-2313 GCA_043754785.1 Polymorphobacter sp.
CATTGCTGCCGATGGTGGCCACGATGGCGGCGAGCGCGCTGGGCAATGGCACCGGCACTGTCGCTGCACCGGCTGGCGGGGCAGGCGGCGGCCTCGGCGGCCTTCTCGGTGGCCTGCTTGGCAATAATATGCAGGGCGGCGCCGCCGGCGCATTGATGAACATGATCGACACCAACAGGGACGGCAATCCGCTCGACGAGATCATGGGCATGGCGTCGAGCTTCCTCAAACGCTAATGGCTCGGTCGCGCCGCACCGATGATTGGGGGTTCCCGCGCTGGCGCCCCTATGGCAGCGGCGGGGCCGCTGTCGAGGTGCGGCTGTGCGATCGCCATGGCTGCACCAATGCGGGCGATTGCCCCGCGCCAAAAGCCGCCAATCGCCCGGAACGCTGGTATTTCTGCGCCGCCCATGCTGCTGAATATAACGCCAATTGGGATTATTTCGCCGGACTGTCCCCCGAAGACGCGGCGGCGCGTGCCGCGAGCGAATCAGCGGAAACCCAGTATCGCAAATCCGCCCATTGGGAATGGGGCGGGCCCGGCGATGGCACCCGCAGCCGGGCAGAGCTTGACGCGCTGGCAGTGCTCGGTTGTGAAAGCGATGCCGACATGATAGTCATCAAGGCTGCATGGCGCACCGCCGCCAAGGCAAGCCATCCCGATGTTGCCGGCACGGCGCCCGAAGCCGCAGCGCATTTCCGCGCGGTGCAGGCAGCGTGGCAAGTGCTCAGCGATGCCGATGCGGCGCGAACGCAGGGTTGACCGCAGCGATCGCGAATCGCGCCTATCGCTCCCGGAACGCTGCTTCCCTCAGCTTGGTCACCGGGCTGAGCAGATACGACAGCACCGTCCGCTTGCGTCCCAGCAGCTCGACATCGGCGACCATCCCGGCGCCGACTGCCATTCTCGTGCCATCAGGCGCTTTCAAGGCCCGTGCCCGGGTTTCGATACGCACCAGATACCACCCATCGCCGCCGCGCTCGTCCATCACTGCATCGGGTGAAATTGCTGTCACCCGGCCTCCCAGCCGGCCATAGACGCTGGGATCATAGGCGGTGAGTTTCACCGCTGCCGACTGGCCCAAGCGCACGAAGCCGATATCGCGCGGGCGCACCCGCGCTTCGACAATCAACGCGTCGCCGGTCGGCACCACCTCGGCAAGGACCGCGCCTGCCGCCACGCTGCTGCTGACCGTCGCCACCAGCACGCCCTGGACAATGCCGGCTATCGGGGTGCGCACTTCGGTGCGATCGACGCGGCGTTGCAACGCCGGCAGCCCTGCCGACTGGCCGGCGAGTTCAGCGCGTGCCAGCGCCAAGTCGTTGCTGGCTTCGACTCGGCCGCGGTCCACGACTTCGGCGGCGGCAGCGCGCGCTTCGGCCAGCGCGGCCCCGGCGCCGGACGCCGCCGCTCGCGCCTGCACCAGCGCCGATCTCGCCCGATCCAAGGTCATGCGCGGCTCGATGCCCTTGTCGACGAGTGGCGACAGCATTGCGGTCTCACGCGCCGCTTGCGCTTGTGCTTCGGCGGTTGCAGCGGCGCTGGCTTGCGCTTCGGCAAGCGCCCGCGCCGCGCCTTCCAGCCGGGCGCCGCCGCCGGTGTTGGCCCGATCACTGCGCCGCGCCAGTCACAGCTCGCGTTCGGCCGCGACCGCGCCGGGGGCGGCGGCGACCAGCGCCACCGGATACACGGGGGAAGCGCCGGCAACTTCGGCCTCCAGCCGCAGAATGCGCGCTGTCAGGGCATTGGCCGCAGCGCTGCCCCGGCCAAAATCGGCGCCGGCAGCGCCCGGATCAAGCCGTAGCAGCAGGGCACCGGCGGCGACGTGTTGCCCCGGCCGGACGAAAATCGCCGAAACCACCCCGCCTTCCTGGTTGCTGATCACCTGCAATTGGCGCTTTGGCACGATGCGGCCATGCGCGGTCGCGGTTTCGTGGACTTCGGCCACGGCCGCCCAGGCGATGATGAGAGTGGTAAAGCCCGTGATCGACCACAGCATGACCCGCCCGGCCATTGCCGGTGCGGCGTGATCCGGTGCTGTACTGGTGAGCGAAAGTTGCGGCATAAAGACTCCCAATCAGGCACTGGCAAGTGATTGGAGCACGCTGTCGCGCGGCCCATCGCGCGCGATGCGGCCGGCGTCGATGACGATGACGCGTGTCGCCAGCCGCAGCATCGACTGGCGATGCGTGACAAGCGGCAGCGTCCGCCCGGCCAGCGCGCCTTCAAGCCGATTGATCAAGGCGTGTTCGGACGCCGCATCCATGGCGCTCGTCGGTTCATCGAACACCAGCATCGGGCGGGGTTTCGCC
>JAYUUE010000439.1:0-2311 GCA_043754785.1 Polymorphobacter sp.
GCCGTCATGTCGGCGGCAGTGATGCTGGCGCCGGCGATATCGATTTCGGCGGTGGCGACGTCGCTGGCGAGGTTGCCGGCTGAAATCGACGCAAAGACATATTCGACCTGAAGACCGGCGGCGCGTTCGGCCTGGTCCATGGCGCCGCGAATGGCGGCTTCGGTGCGTTCGAAATCGGTCACCAGCCCGCGCCGCAGCCCGGCACAGGGCTTTTGCCCGGTACCGATGACGCGCGGTTCACCATCCGACCCAGCGATGGCGATCAGCGCCGCGACCTTCGAGGTGCCGACATCGAGAACGCAGAGCGTGCGTTCACCACCGCCGCGTGGCGGCACAAACGGGACTTTTGGGGTCAGGATGGCCATGGGTCAGGTCATTTCCATCATATCGTAAGCGGCTTTGCCTTGGCGGCGGCGGCGGCCTTGGCGAGTTTGGCATTGGCGTCGAGCGCCTGTTTGACCGCGGCGCCGCCGACGATCATCTTGCCCGGCAGGCGCATGTCGAAGCGTTCGAAGCGGCCGCCCAGCAGGCCGCCAGAACGACCGCTTTGGCCATCGTCGAGCCGGGCGAATTGCTTGAGCGCGGTGTTCGCGGCGACGGGCGTGTCGGGCAGCGACAGGATTTCACCGGTCTTGAACTTCAAATCCCAACGGCGCCCGCCGACGAGCACCGCCGCATCGACCTTTGGCGCCAGCGTCGGCGCGGTTGCGGCAAGGGTCAGGAACTCGCGGACGCGGGTATTGGCACCGGGACCGACGACCAGCGGCAGATTGGCGAAGCGTTCGAGCCGATCGTGAGTCAGCGCCACCCCGGCGATGTCGATGGCCTGCAGGCGCTGATGGTGCTGCCACAGCGCCACCGGGCGGCGTTCGGTGATAGCGATGGCGAGCGTGTCGGGCAGGCGGCGACTAACGCTGGCATCGGCGACCCAGGGCAGCGCGCGCAGGCGGTCGCGGATCGCGGCAAGATCGCTGGTCAGCATGGCGTTGTCGCGGCCCGGCAGCGCTGCCTGATAGACCGGCAGCAAGGCCAGTTCGCGGGTGCCGGTGACTTCGACATGGCGGACTTCGAGGCCGGCAACGGCGGTCTGGCGGACGATTTCATCACCGGCGCGGCGCCAGACGCCCATCAGGCCAGCAATGATGACAGCGGCGATGACGGCGAGCCCGCCGATGGCGATGGCGAGGTTGCGGCGCAGGGTGTGCTGGCTGATCGGCAGTGCCACGGTGGCGGGGCGATGGGGCAGCTTGGCCACCGGCTTCTGGCGGGGCGGGGTGGCGCCGCGCTTGAGGGTAGTGGCGGTCATGCCAGCGCCGCGTCGATAAGGCGCTGGACGAGCTGTTCGTAGGAAATGCCGCGATATTTCGCCTGTTCGGGAACGAGGCTGAGCGGCGTCATGCCCGGCTGGGTGTTGACTTCCAGCAGATTGACCCCGGCCTCGCCCTGCGCCGGATCATAGCGGAAATCCGACCGCGAGGCGCCCTTGCAGCCGAGCGCCTGATGGGCATCGAGCGCCATCTTGAGGCACGCGGCAGTGATTGCGGGCGGCAGATCGGCCGGACATTGGTGCACCGTCAGCCCGTCGGTGTATTTGGCATCATAGTCGTAGAAGCCGTGCATCGGCGTCAGTTCGGTCACCGCCAAAGCTTCGTCGTCGAGAACGGCGACGGTCAGCTCCCTGCCGGCGATGAAAGGTTCCGCCAGCAGCTCGGCGAAATCCTGCCATGGCCCGGCAACATTGCGGCCGATCGGGTTGCCATAGTTCGACGCGTCGGTAACGATGGCGACGCCGACCGACGAGCCTTCGTTAACGGGCTTGAGGACATAGGGGCGCGGCAGCGGGTCGGCGGTGAACAGCGTTTCGGAGGCGATCATATGGCCACCCGGCATCCGGATACCCTGCGGCACGAGGATGGCCTTGGTTAGCTGCTTGTCGATGGCGATGGCCGAGGTGGTGACGCCGCTGTGGGTATAGCGCAGCCCCATCAGGTCGAGCAGGCCCTGCACCGAGCCGTCCTCGCCCGGCGTGCCGTGAAGGGCGTTGAAGACGACATCAGGGGCGGCGGTTTTTAAAGCGGTGGCAACGTCGCGGTCCATGTCGATTTCGATGACGTCATGCCCGAGCGACCGGCACGCGGCGGCGATGCCGCGCCCGGAGGTCAGCGACACCTCGCGCTCGGCGGACCAGCCGCCCATGAGGACCGCGACTTTCATGCCGTTTCCTCCCCCTCAGGGGGGAGGCGACTCGCGCCGCTTGGCGCGGCGGGTGGGGGCCCATATGTGTCGGAACGTGTGGACCCCCACCCGGGCC
>JAYUUE010000440.1:0-2308 GCA_043754785.1 Polymorphobacter sp.
GGCCCCTGCAACGCCAGCAGCGCCCAATCATCGCGGAGATCGACTGTCACAGCGGCGCTGCGCAGCACGGCAATGTCCGCAACCTTTACCGCGCCATTGACGACCAGGTAGAAATCCCCCGCCCGCCGCGTCACCATCAAATCGTCGAGAATCCCGCCCACCGCGTTCAGCAGCAGCGAATAGCGCAGAGCATTCAGTCCCAACCCCTTGATGTCGCCGGGTAGCAGCGTTTCCAGCAGACCATCCTGCGCCAACGGCACCAGCAATTGCCCCATGTGCGAGACATCGAACAACCCGGCGTGCGCCCGCGTCCACAGATGTTCGGCGATGATGCCCTCATACTGGATCGGCATGGCATACCCGGCGAACGACACCATTCGCGCGCCAAGCCGGCGGTGCAGCGCATCGAGCGGCAATAGCCGCTCGACAACAGGCGCTTGCGGCAGCAACAGATCGGTGGTCGGTGCAGCGTCCAAGACAAACCTCCGGCAACAGGGTGCAGCGTCAGGGCGGCTGCCCTGACACCTGCCCCTGTCTGTCACCGGACCTGAGAGCTTTCGCGCTGAAAATAGCGCTTACACCTTCGGTGGGGCCGGGGGCGCCAACTCTTTTAAAAGTTGCCGCCCTGCCCGCTTTCCAGATGTCGTGAATACGCCAGCGCGGTCCTGGTGCCTGAGAGATTGGAGGGGCCCTTGCTCCTTCGGCGGCAGGGCGATTTGCATCGCCCGCACTCTCCCGCGCTGACACCGGGGTCTCCCCCGACGACCCGCCTTAATTGCGGGAAGCGCAGCCTCAAGTCAATTACCGGTCAGTCTATTTCGTGACGTTATACGCCAAACCGGCATCGTCGAGCTGAAATCCCAGCAGCACTTCAAAACTCGCCGCCCGCAGCGCCGCCTTGACCAACGGATCCGACAAAGGGTCGATTGCTGCATCGGGGTCGCTGGCCTTGCGCTTTCGCTGCACCCTGGCCTGCATTTCCGGGGGCAGCGTCGTCGCCGAAAGCGCGACATTGGTGCGCACGCCACTGCTCGCGGTGGCACGGGTCTGGCCCTGGGCGAAATTGACCGTCACCGGCGTCGTCTGTTTGGAGACCACCAGATTGCCGCCCTGGACGATGGTGACGAAGACCGGCAACACCAGGCTGCGCGCCGGCCCGGCCTCGACCCGCCGCGCCACCACGTCGAAGGTAATGTCTGTGGCCAGCTTGTCTGTGCCCTGCACACAATTGTCGCGAACGTTGGTAATCGTTGCCACCACATCGATATTCTTGGCATCCGCCGCCCCGCCGGCAGCAAAGATTGTCGCGTCGCCAAGATAGGTCGGCACCGCCACGGCCGGGCATAGCGATCGCTTGACCAGCAACGGGTTGCGCTGGCACCCCGCTACCGCGGCGGCAAGACCGATGACCAACACGGCATTTCGCAGGGAAATGGGAAACAACACGAAGCCGGGACCTTTCGGGGCAACAAGCGCTTGTCCTTTAGGCAGGCGCGGGCGCCGGAGCAAGCTGGCGACGCAAAGCCGGTGGCGCTCACGCCGATGATTGGCTATCAGTCGGGCATGTCCGCTGCCATCAACGCTTCCCCCCCGCTTCCGCTCGCCAAACCCGATCTCACGGTGCTCGTCGCGGCGCCGCGCGGCTTCTGCGCCGGCGTTGATCGCGCCATCCATATCGTCGAGCTAGCGCTGCAACGCTATGGCGCGCCGGTCTATGTCCGCCACGAGATTGTCCACAACCGCGTCGTCGTCGACAGCCTGAAGGCCAAGGGCGCGATTTTCGTCGAGGAGCTCGATGAGGTTCCCGAAGGCGTGCCGGTGGTATTTTCGGCACACGGAGTTCCAAAATCGGTGCCGGCAGCGGCCGAAGCTCGCAACATGAATTTTCTCGATGCCACCTGCCCGCTGGTTTCCAAGGTTCATCGCCAGGCCGAACGGTTGGTCGAGGCCGGGCGCCACATCCTGTTCATCGGCCATCAGGGCCATCCGGAAGTCATCGGCACCTTCGGCCAGGTCCCGGACGGCGCGATGACGCTGATCGAAACGCTCGAAGACGCGCAGACCGTCGCCGTGGACGATTCTGACAATCTGGGGTTCCTCACCCAGACAACGCTGTCGGTCGATGATACTGCCGACATGGTCGCCGAACTGCACCGGCGCTTCCCGTCGATCACCGGGCCCAAGGGCGACGACATCTGCTATGCCACTTCAAACCGACAGGATGCTGTCAAGGCGATGGCGCCGCGCTGCGACCTTGTGCTGGTCATTGGCGCGCCCAATTCGTCGAACTCGCAGCGGCTGCGCGAAG
>JAYUUE010000441.1:0-2302 GCA_043754785.1 Polymorphobacter sp.
CAAATAACAATCCACCGATCGATTGACAGATCGCCGGCGTGTTGCGCAGGCAGAGTGCCGAACAATTGGCGAGGTCATCATTTTCAAGTCGACCCATGACAAAATGGTCGCGTCCGGCCATAAAGCTTTCGATGGCGTGAAACTCGTAAAAGATCGCGTCGTCCTGCACGACAATCAAAACTTCGTCGTCGGCGAGGGTGTCGAGTTTGGCGGCGACCGCATGCCAACCAAAGACCGTGCGCATCCGGTCGTTCGCAATATGCAGACTCCCGAGCGTGGAAAATGTATATCCGCGCTCGGCGGCATAGGCACGATGGTTGTCCACGGCGTTGCCGCCCGCCAGGCGCCTCGCCAGCGATAGAACGTGCGTCATCAGTCATGTCCCCCCGTATCGTACATGACCGCTGGGCCAACCTACGTTCGATCCTTGCGGCGTAGCACAGTGCCGATGGCCTTTCCAAGCAGGCGCCAATGCGCAAGGCAGCGGAATGATGTGCAATCCTGGCTATTGGCGTTACAAGCCAGTCACCGCCGTTTGTGGATGCGCTGCCGATGTTGCCTTGGGGAACTGTTGGCATGAGCACAGATTTGGGGTTTGGGGAGCGTCAATGACCGATCGCAACATCATCAAGCCGACGAGTTTTGGTCCGGTTCTGATTAATCGACACGACAATGTCGTAGGCCGGGTCATCAGTGAATACGGTGATTGGGAGGCCGATTATATTCGGATGCTGGGCGGCCTTCTCGATGGCATCTATCCCAAGGGTACGAAGCTGACCATTGTCGATGGCGGCGCAAACATCGGCATGTTCACGCTGGGCATGGCGAAACTAAGCAATTTCGTCATGGAAATCCATGCCATCGAGCCCCAGCGCCATGTTTTCCAGATGCTCAATGCCAATGTTGCGCTGAACAGCCTCAACCATGTCTGGACCTACCAGAATGTGCTTGGCGAAACCTCTGGGGACACGCTGCTGGTCGCCATGCCCGACCCCGATGTCGGCGCCAATTTCGGCGCTTTCGAGGTCTTGAGTCCGGCGCACAACAGCGATTGCGATGTCACTGCTTTCCTGCGTCCCGAACCGATCCGTTCGCTCGCACTCGACGATTTGCACCTCGAAGCCTGTGCCTTGCTCAAGCTCGACGTGGAAGGCATGGAGCTGGCAGCGCTGAACGGCGCCAAACGTCTGCTTGCCCAATCGCACCCGATGTTGTTCTTCGAGCGGCACAAGACCGACTATGAGGGCGTCAAGGCGCTGCTCGGTGGCTTTGGCTATGCGCTGCTGGAACTGCCCGAGCGCAATGTTCTGGGGTTCCCCAAATCATGGCAGCTGAGCGTCGACAATTTCCCGCGCATCGATCTCGGCTGATCCCGGGCGGATTGAAAGGGTTTGCATGCCATTCGCTCGTATCGCCTGCCGTTTCCTCTGCCCTGCGCTTGCGATTGTCATGGTTGTTCCCGCCGGCGCCGCGCCGTTCTGCCAGACCGAGGCGGCCGATCCGGTCACGCCCCCGATCCTGGCGTTGCAGGACCGCGCCGCGTTGCAGGATGGCTGGCTCAAGGACCGCCTCGCTACCATCGTCCCGGCGCTGATGCGCAAACACGGCATCGACATGTGGGTTCTGGTGGCGCGTGAATATCTTGAAGACCCGGTGATGGCGACGATGCTCGACGCCGAATCGTTCAGCGCCCGGCGCCGGACGATCTTGGTGTTTTTCGACCCCGGTGAAGGCAATCCCGTCGAACGCCTCACCGTCAGCCGCTACGGCCTTGGCGGCCTGTTCAACCCGGTGTGGGACCCGGCAAAGCAGCCCGATCAATGGGCGGCGCTCGCCGAAGTCATCGCCGCGCGCCACCCGCAGAAAATCGGGCTCGATGTCTCGCCGCTGTCGGCCTTTGCCGATGGCCTGACCGCCAGCCAGCAGGCCGGCGTGCTTGGCGCATTGACGCCCGATCAGCGAGCGCGGGTGGTATCGGCGGAACCGCTGGCCATCGGCTGGCTGCAAACCCGCACGTCAGCTGAAATGGCGACCTATCCTGACATCGTCCGCACCGCGCACGCCATTATCGCCGAGGGGTTTTCGCCCCGGGTCATCACGCCGGGCAAGACCACCGCCGATGATGTGGTGTGGTGGTATCGCGAACGTATCGCCGCATTGAAGCTGGCGACCTGGTTTCAGCCGTCGGTCGGCATCACACGCCAGGGGGTGACGGGGCAATTGGAGGGTGACGCCGTCATCATGCCCGGCGACCTGTTGTGGACCGATTTCGGCATCAAATATCTGGGGCTGAATACCGACA
>JAYUUE010000442.1:0-2300 GCA_043754785.1 Polymorphobacter sp.
CCGGAAAGCTCCACGGAAAAACCGCCCTCGAAGCCGTCGCAGCGGTCATCTCCCAGCGTACAACATTCGCGCTCCCCTCATAGGGGGTGAGCAGATACACCGGCTTTGGCCTGATCGGCGCTGCAGCGCGTCGCCGCCGGACAGCATCGGCGCGCATTACCGCCTGATCGTCATTGGGAAGGCCGGAACGGGGTGTGGGGCCAGATGCCCCGCACCCCTTTTCTTTGACGCGCTTGGGATTGCGGCGCACACACGTTCCATTCCGCAGCGCAGCATGTTAGGGCGCTGCCATGCTGACCATGAACAACGTCACCGTGCGCCTTGGCGGCCGGACCATCCTCGATAGCGCCACTGCGACCCTGCCGCCGCGCGGGCGCATCGGGTTGATCGGTCGCAATGGTGCCGGCAAATCGACGCTGATGAAGGTCATCGCCGGGACGCTCGACCCCGATAGTGGCAGTGTCGAAATGCCGAAGTCTGCCCGGCTGGGCTATGTGGCGCAGGAAGCGCCGGCGGGGCAGGGAACGCCGTTCAAGACGGTGCTCGCCGCCGATGTCGAGCGTGCGGCGCTGATGGTGGAGGAGGAGGCCGGGCATGTCGACCCGGCGCGGCTGGCGGAAATTCATGACCGGCTGATCGCCATCGATGCCTATACCGCCGCGGCGCGGGCCAGTCGGATCCTGGTCGGGCTGGGCTTCGATGAGGAGGCCCAACATCGCCCGCTGGACAGTTATTCGGGCGGCTGGCGGATGCGGGTGGCGCTGGCGGCGCTGCTGTTTTCACAGCCCGACCTACTGCTGCTCGATGAGCCGTCGAACCATCTCGATCTAGAAGCGACGATGTGGCTGGAATCGTTCCTGAAAACCTATCGCGCGACGATTGTGGTGATCAGCCATGAGCGCGATTTGCTCAACAATGTCGTCGACCAGATTTTGCATCTCGAACAAGGCAAGATCACGCTTTATCCCGGCGGCTATGATGATTTCGAGCGCCAGCGCGCCGAGCGGTTGGCGCAGCTGGCGAGCGCGCGCGAGGCGCAGGCGACACAGCGCGCCAAGTTGCAGGATTATGTGGCGCGCAATTCGGCGCGGGCTTCGACGGCCAAACAGGCGCAGTCCCGCCAAAAGGCATTGGCCAAGATGCAGCCGATTGCCGAGGCGGTCACCGATCCAACTTTGGTGTTCAACTTCCCGTCACCGCCGCCGCTGAAGCCGCCGCTGGTGCAGATCGAATATGCCAGCGTTGGCTACAGTGAGACGCCGGTGCTTTCGGGTATCGACCTGCGGCTCGATCCGGATGACCGGCTGGCGCTGCTCGGGCGCAACGGCAACGGCAAGACGACGCTGGCCAGGTTGCTTTCGGGGCAGCTGAAGGCGATGGCGGGGCATGTTGCCAGCCCTGGCAAGCTGCGCGTCGGCTATTTTACCCAGTATCAGGTCGAGGAGCTCGATGCGGGCGACACGCCGCTCGAGCATATGAGCCGGCTGATGCGCGGCGCCAACCCGTCGCAAGTGCGGGCGCAACTGGGGCGGTTCGGCTTCTCTGGCGGCATGGCGGAACAAAAGGTCGGCAAGATGTCCGGCGGCGAAAAGGCCCGGCTGGCACTGGCGCTGATCACCCGCGACGCGCCGCATCTGCTGATCCTCGATGAACCGACGAACCATCTCGACGTCGATACCCGCGAGGCGCTGGTGCAGGCGCTCAACGATTACGAAGGCGCCGTGGTCGTCGTCAGCCACGATCGCCACATGATCGAAGCCAGCGCCGACCGGCTGGTGCTGGTCGATGCCGGCCGCGCGGTGGAGTTCGCCGGGTCGCTGGACGACTATACGGACTCGATCCTGGGCAAATCACCGGCCTCGCCCGAAGGCGGCAAGGGCGGTAAAGGTTCTGGTGGCTCCGGCAACAAGAAGGACGACCGCAAGGCAGCAGCAGCAGCACGCGAAGCCTCGGCTGGCCTGCGCAAATCGGTCAAGGACGCCGAAGCCGAAATGGCGCGGCTGGCCGCCCGCATCGCCGAAATCGAAGGCGCACTCGCCGACCCGAAGGCAGCAAACGCCTCGGACCGCCACCGCCCGGCGAGCGACCTGATGCGGCTGCGCGGCGAAGCGGAAAAGGCCCGCACGGCGAGCGAAGCGAACTGGCTGGCGGCGAGCGAGGCGCTGGAAGGCGCCGACTGAGCCCCTCCGAGCGAAGTCTACACTAAGGACATCCGCAACGATAACTGCTACGGCTTTTCGACCGACCGAGGCTTTATCGTGTAGTTC
Organism: Polymorphobacter sp.; assembly: GCA_043754785.1. Lineage (GTDB taxonomy): Bacteria > Pseudomonadota > Alphaproteobacteria > Sphingomonadales > Sphingomonadaceae > Sandarakinorhabdus. Next base: position 2,268 of record JAYUUE010000442.1, read on the forward strand.
CATTCAGGATGGAACAGGTCTCCGGTGATGTCG
>JAYUUE010000443.1:0-6754 GCA_043754785.1 Polymorphobacter sp.
GCGTGGCCGCGCCAGTGGCGAGCCGCCGAGCCGAAGCCCACTTATGACGTCGTCATCGTCGGCGGCGGCGGGCACGGCCTGGCGACCGCCTATTATCTCGCCAGCAAGTTCGGCATCACCAACGTCGCCGTGGTCGAAAAGGGCTGGATCGGCGGGGGCAACACCGGGCGCAACACCACCATCATCCGGTCGAATTACTTGTTCGAAGAGAGCGCCAACCTCTACAATCATTCGCTGAAACTTTGGGGTTCGCTGTCGCAGGAGCTGAACTACAACATCATGTTCAGCCCGCGCGGCGTGATGCTGTTGGCGCACACCCTGCACGATGTTTACAGCGCCAAGCGTCACGTTCACGCCAACCGGCTCAACGGCGTCGACAATCAGTGGGTCGAACCCGATGAAGCCAAGGCTTTCTGTCCGCCGCTTGATATAAGCGAGCGCGCCCGTTATCCGATCCTCGGCGCGGCCTTGCAGAAAAGCGGTGGCACCGCCCGCCATGATGCAGTTGCCTGGGGCTATGCCCGCGCGGCGTCCGCACTGGGCGTCGACATCATCGAAAATTGCCAGGTCCAGGCCATCCGCCGCGACGAGTCGGGCCGGGTCACCGGGGTCGAGACGAGCCGCGGCCCCATCGACGCCACGCGCATCGCGGTCGCGGCAGCGGGCAGCAGCAGCCTGATCATGGACATGGCCGGCGTTCGCATGCCGCTTGAGAGCCATCCGCTGCAGGCGCTGGTTTCGGAGCCGGTGAAGCCGTGCTTTCCGTGCGTGGTCATGTCGAACACGGTTCACGCCTATGTCAGCCAGTCGGACAAGGGCGAACTCGTGATCGGCGCGGGCGCCGACCAATATCCTTCCTACAGCCAGACCGGCGGCGTGCAGCAGCTTGGCCAGGCGGTCGAGGCCATCTGCGAGATGTTCCCGATGTTCCAGCGGATGCGGATGCTGCGCAGCTGGGGCGGGATCGTCGATCTGACGCCGGATCGCTCGCCGATCATCAGCGCCACGGCGGTGCCGGGGCTATTCGTCAATTGCGGTTGGGGGACGGGCGGTTTCAAGGCGACCCCCGGCGCGGGCGATCTGTTCGCGCATCTCGTCGCCACCGGCGCGCCGCACCCGATCATCGCGCCCTTCTCCCTCGACCGCTTCGCAAAGGGAAGATTGGTCGATGAGGCAGCCGCCGCAGCCGTCGCCCATTGAGGATATCGCCGTGCTCCTGATCCCATGTCCTTACTGTGGCCCCCGCGCCGAGATCGAGTTCCGCTATGGTGGCGAAGCGCACCTGGAGCGTCCAAAGCCCGACTGTGACGAGCAGTCATGGGGGGCCTACCTCCATTCACGGCACAATGTTCGTGGGCGGCACGCCGAGCGCTGGCGCCATACCCATGGCTGCGGCCAGTTCTTCAATGCGATCCGCGACACGCTGACCGATCACATCGAGGCGACCTATGAGGCGGGCGAGGCCTCGCCGCTCCAGGGGAGCACGTCATGAGCCAGCCGTTCCGCACCGCCACCCATGGCCGGATCGATCGGTCGCGCGAAATCCGGTTCACGTTCGATCGGCAGACTTTCGTCGGACATCCCGGCGATACGATTGCGTCTGCGCTGCTCGCGAATGGCGTTCACCTGATGGGGCGCTCGTTCAAATATCATCGGCCACGGGGCGTGCTCGGCTTCGGCAGCGAGGAACCCAATGCGCTAGTCGGTGTCGATCGGGGCAATGGCCGCTTCGAGCCAAATCAGCGTGCGACGATGGTCCGCCTGACCGAAGGGCTTGTGGTCGAAAGTCAAAATCGCTCGCCGTCACTTCGCCGTGACGTCGGTGCGATCAATGACCTGCTGTCGAAGTTCATCCCCGCCCATGCCACCCCGAGCGATGCCCAAGCCGGTGCAGGCAAGGCCTTCGTCGATTTTCAGAACGACGTCACGGCCAAGGACATCCGCCTCGCGGTTCGCGAGGGCTTCCAGTCGGTCGAGCATATCAAGCGCTACACGACCAACGGCATGGCCACCGATCAGGGGCGCACATCGAACATCAATGCCCTGGCGATCGCCGCACAGACGCTCGGCAAGACGATTCCCGAAGCCGGTCTCACGACCTTCCGCGCGCCATTCAGTCCGACCACTTTCGGGACGATGGCCGGATTCACCCGCGGCGCGCTGTTCGATCCCGTGCGCACACCGCCGCTCCACGACCGATTGATCGGCGAAGGCGCGGTGTTCGAACATGCCGGGCAGTGGAAACGCCCGCGCTATTATGCCCAACCCGGCGAGACGATGGACGAAGCGGTCTTGCGCGAGTGCGCGACGGTGCGCCGGGCAGCAGGAATGTTCGATGCGTCCACGCTGGGCAAGATCGAAGTGGTCGGTCCCGACGCCGCATCGTTCCTCGACTTCATCTATGCCGGCAAGCCTTCGTCGCTCGGCGAGGGCCGATCCCGCTACGCGCTGATGCTTCGGGAGGACGGCTTCATCCTCGACGACGGCATCATCACGCGGCTTGAGGCCGACCGCTTCCACGTCACGACGACCTCGGCGGGCGCGGCCGCCGTGCTGGCGACGATGGAGGATTTTCGACAGACCGAGCTGCCTGAGATGCGCGTCTGGCTGACCTCGACGACCGAGCAATGGGCAGTGATTGCGGTCAACGGCCCGAAGGCTCGCGACGTCCTGATGGCCGTCACTGACGACGTCTCGCTAACGAACGAGGATTTCCCGCACATGTCGATGCGGACCGGCACCGTCGCGGCCGTGCCGGCGCGCATCTTTCGAGCGAGCTTCACCGGTGAGCTCGGTTATGAGATCAATGTCCCGGCGAGGAGTGCAACGATCGTCTGGGATGGGCTGCGTCGAGCGGGCAAGCAGTTCGGCCTCGGGGTCTATGGTCTCGAGGCGTCGCAGGTCCTGCGCGCCGAAAAGGGGTATATCATTGTCGGTCGGGAGACTGACGGAACGACGACACCCGACGATGTCGGCCTTGGCGGCATGGTCGCGAAATCAAAGCCCGACTTTGTCGGCAAGCGGTCGCTGATGCGCGACGCGGCGACTGATCCCATGCGAAAGCAGCTTGTCGCCCTGCTGCCATGCGACGGGCAGCCGATCGAAGAGGGGTCGCAACTCATCGACCCGGCGGACCCAGGTCACTCGCTCGGCCATGTTTCGTCGGCGTATCGCAGCGCGGAACTGGGCGGTCCGTTCGCACTCGCGATGGTGCAGGCCGGACGCTCGCGGATCGGGACCAGGCTGGCAATCGCGACCGCCAACTCGCCGCGACCGGTCGAACTGCGCGACCCGGTCCTCGTCGATCCAACGGGAGCCAGATTGCATGGTTGAGGCCCTCATCAGGCAGGACGGCGTGCGCGTCTCGCGCGTCGAGCCAATGGCGCAATGGCTGCTCCACGCCGAGCCGTGTGACGCGGCGGCAATCGGTCAGTCGACCAATTTGCAATTGCCGACCACGATGCTGGCAACGGCTAAAGGCGATCGGTGGTCGGTGCTTCACATGGCACCCGACGAGTGGATGTTGCTCGGGTCGGAGGATCAGTCCGCCGCTCTCGAAGCGCAATTCAGAAATCCGGCGCTTCCCCCGCACTCGATGGTTGATATCTCCGACCGAAGCCGCTGGTTGCGGATCGACGGCGACGGCGCCGCGCGACTGCTTGCCGGCGGATGTCCGATCGACCTCGACCGGATGCCCGACGCGACCGCGATGCGGACATTGTTCGGCAAGGCGACGATCGTGCTGTGGCGGGACGGTGCGTCCTTCAAGATCAGCCACGCGCGATCCTTCGACGACTATGTCGTGACCCTGATCACCGCGATTGCCGAGGATATGATGGGCGACATTCTCAGCGCCTGAAAACGACCGTCTTGCTGCCGTTGAGCAGAATGCGCCGTTCCGCGGCCCAGGTCACCGCGCGGGCCAGGACGATGCTTTCCGCGTCGCGGCCCACCGCGACCATGGCGTCAGCCGAGGTCGAATGATCGATCCGCTCGATCGCCTGTTCGATGATCGGCCCTTCGTCGAGGTCGGCGGTAACGAAATGCGCGGTGGCACCGATTAGCTTGACGCCGCGCTGGTGCGCCTGATGGTACGGCTTTGCGCCACGGAAGCTGGGCAGGAAGCTGTGGTGGATATTGATGCAGCGCCCCGCAAGCCTCGTGCACAAGTCTGCTGAAAGGACCTGCATGTAACGCGCCAGGATCAGCATCTCGCTCCCGCGCTGGCCGATCAGGTCCAACAGCTCCTGCTCCTGCGCGGGCCGGGTGTGCGCGGTGACTGGCAGATGGACAAAATCCACTCCATGCCATTCGACGAGCCCGCGCAAATCCTCGTGATTGGACACGACTGCAGAGATTTCGACCGGCAGCGTGCTGGTCCGCCAGCGATGCAGGAGGTCGTTCAGGCAATGGCCGAAGCGGGAGGCTGCGATGACGACGCGCATCGGGATGGCCGGGTCCACCATTGTCCAGTCCAAGCCAAATTGCATCGCCACGGCATCGAATGCTGCCTTGTCCGAAGCGAGGTCACCCGACGCAGTGTCGTAGGCGACGCGCATGAAGAAGCGCCCCGTTTCGAGGTCGGCATATTGCTGCGATTCGGTGATGAACTCACCTCTGCCCGCAAGAAAGGTCGAGATTGCAGCGACGATCCCGACGGTGTCGCGACAGCTAAGCGTGAGGATTCTCTTCGCGGTCATGCGTCGACTTTCGGATTGGGACGATCCCTGATCAGCGTCTCGGGCAACCTCAGCCAGATTATTGCCGCGATCGAGAACACGACACTGGCGATCGTCATCGTCGCTGCCAGCCCGAACTGTTCGGCAATCTTGCCCGTGATGAGGGGCGCGACGAAACTCAGGATGCGTCCCCAGTTGAAGATCGACGCCGCGGTGGACTTGAGGTGCGACGGATACAGCTCTGCGAGCCAGGGTCCCCAGACGACGCTGCAGGCCAGGCACGAGCCATAGGCCAGGGCAACAATGTTCAGCACGAACGGGGTGATCGGCGCATAAAGATAGGCGATGATCAGGCCTGCTGCCAGGAAGAAGCCGACTGCGGCGGAGCGGCGGCCGAAGCGGTCACCGACCCAGCCCCAGAAAAAGCTTCCCAGAATGCTCCCTGCGAACATCCAGCTGACGGAGACGCCGATGGCGGAATCGGTCAGCATGCGCACCGTTTTCAGGTAGGTCGTCGCCCAGCCGCTGAACGCCTGATAGGCAAAGAAATTTAGACCCGACATGGCGGTCAGCATCAACGTTTGCCGACGATATTGAGGCGTGAACAGCTCCGCGATGGGCAAGGAGCCCTTTGCCGTTCGAGACGCATTTGCTCCGTCCCACGGGATCATCCGCCGATCATCGGGCACCACGAGCGGCGCCATGAAGGCGAGCACCACCGGGATGGCACCGACCCATAACAACCAGTGCCAATCGAGCCCGCGGCTGAACAGGAACGTCGACGTCAGGCCGAGCAAGGAGACCGCCAGATACGATGACCCCATGATCACCGACGCAACCCGACCCCGAACCCCGGCGCTAAACAGTCCGGCGTAGATGCCAACGGTAATCGGATACATCGAGCCGGTGAAATAGCCGAGGATGAAGCGCTGAAGCAGGACCTGCGGATAGGTTTCGACGACCGTGCCGGTCATCAGCAGCGTGCCATAGCCGATCATGACGACCATCAGCGCGTTCCGTCGGCCGAAACGATCCGCAAGCTGACCGTTGATGACCGCTCCGAACAGCGCACCGAGCGCCTGCAGACTGTAAAGCGAGCCAGCCTCGGTAAGGGTCAGGTGCAGATCGGCCGCGATATAAGGACGCAGGACATCAACCGTGTTCCACGCCCACGAATAGAAGATGTAGGCCAAGGCCAGGAAAAAGAGTGCGAGCATCCGCCTGGGTGTGGACAGGCTTCTGGCGTCGATCGTGAGTTCGGCGTTCGCATCTGACATCCAAGGCACCTCCAGTTCACCTGATCGCCAATTATGGTTCGGGATGCAATGAAAGAAATTATGCCAGAGCGCGCGGCTCAAGGCCATAATGGCTATAAACCGCCACTATGATGCAGCATTGGGTCAAGTTTTCGGTGAGTCAACAAAGGCCACTTGCATATCTATGCATCCGGAGTACAACGTGTCGGGCAAACGACAAAAATGGGGGCACATATGACTTCGACAGGCACGATCAGGCTGGCAAGCGTAGCAAGTTTCGCAATCGCCGCGGTTCTCACCGCGCCCGCTTCGGCCCAGACTGTTGCTCCTCCTGCGGTTGCGCCCTCCGCCGACGCTGCAAGCGTGCCCGCCTCGACTGCCAAGCAGGACGAACAGGGTGTCGGCGACATCGTCGTCACTGCCCAGAAGCGCGAGCAAAATCTCCAGAAGGTCAGCGCCACGGTGCAGGCACTGAATGGCGCCGCGCTTGCCAAGGCGGGCATCATCGACGTCTCCCGGCTCGAGCAGCTTGCACCCGGAATCGTCTTCGCCAAGGGCGGCAACGACGCCAAGATCGCGTTGCGCGGGGCCAATTCGAACAGCACCTTTGCCGACAACACCTCGATTGTCGGGGTGTTCGTCGATGGCGTGTTCAAGCCGCGCGCGTCGCAGCAAACCCGCGCTTTCTTCGACGTCGAGCGGGTCGAGATCCTGCGCGGGCCGCAGGGCACGCTGTACGGCCGGAACACGCTCGGCGGGGCCATCAATCTCTACAGCAAGGGCCCCGACCTCTCGAAGCCGGGGCTTTCCGGTGGCCTC
>JAYUUE010000444.1:0-2291 GCA_043754785.1 Polymorphobacter sp.
AGCATGTCGACCCCATCGAAACCGGCACGCTGGTCGATATCTTCCGCGCCGAACCGCGCGCGTCCTTGCTCGGCACCGATGCGCTGAGGGACGGCGTCGATGTCCCCGGCGCCTCGCTGCGGCTGGTGGCGATGGAGGGCGTGCCGTGGCCGCGCCCCACCGTGCTCCACGCGGCGCGGCGCGCAGTTGGCGGTGGCACCGCCTATGATGACCGGGTGACGATGGGCCGGCTGGCGCAGGCCTTCGGGCGCCTCATCCGCCGCGCCGATGATCGCGGCACCTTCGTGCTGATCGGCCCTGCGGTGCCGTCACGGCTGCTCGGCGCCTTCCCGCCGGGTACGCCGATTGACCGGGTGACGCTCGATGAGGCTGTTGCGGCTGTGGCGGCGGCACATCATGACTTGCCGCCGGACACGCCGGCGCTAAAGGGTGTCGCCAGCACCACTGGGGAGGGCGCGTGAAGACGCTGACGTTATTGCGGCACGCCAAATCGGGCTATGACGACCCGTTGCTGCGCGATTTCGACCGGCCGCTCAACGATCGCGGGCGGCGCGCCGCAGCGACCATCGGCGGCTGGCTGCGCACCGCGCTGGAGGCCGGAACGATCACCGATTTCGACCATGTCGCCGCCTCCCCGGCGGTGCGTGTCCGCCAGACGATCGAGGGGGTAGAGGCCGGCATGAAGTCCCGCCTCGCGCCGATCTATGAAAACCGCATCTATCTGGCGTCGTCGGCGACTTTGGTGGAGCTCGTCGCCGGTTTCGCCGAACACCACCACCACGCGCTGCTCGTCGGCCATAATCCGGGGCTGGAGGATTTGCTGCTCGAACTGGTGCCGCGCGGCAGCGATTTGCGCGCCGAGGCCGAGATGAAATATCCGACCGCGACCGTCGCCCGGCTCGAAATCGCCATCGATCGCTGGGCGCAGGTCGATGGCGGCCGCGCCGTGCTGACTCACTTCATCCGCCCGCGTGATTTGGATGCGACCTTGGGGCCGGATGATTGAATTAAATTAGTCCTCCCCCTCAGGGGGAGGCGAGAGACGCGCCTCTTGCGCGGCCCGGGTGGGGGTCATCCCAACTTCGACACGTGTGGACCCCCACCCGCCGCGCCAAAAGGCGCGAGTCGCCTCCCCCTGAGGGGGAGGAAATCAAAGCCCCAACACCACCCGCGCAATAATATTCTTCTGCACCTCGTTCGACCCGCCGAAGATCGTCCACGCCCGGCTGTTGAGATAGGTCGGCATCGCCAGTTGCGCAGGCTTGCTGCCAATCGGCTCCGGGCTTTCATTGCCATACAGCGGGCGCTCGGTTGCCAGTTGCAGGCCGTCATAGCCGAAGGCATCGACGATCAGTTCGTCGATCGCCTGCCGCAAACTGGACGTGATCAACTTGACCATCGAAGTCTGCGCGCCAGGCGTGCGGCCTTGCGTCAGTTCACCCAAAATCTGCAATTCGGTCATCTCGAGCGCTTCGGCCTCCAGCCGCAACCGCGCCAGCCGCCGGCCGAAATCGGCATCCGCCCCCAACGACTTCGTGCCACCCGACGGCAGGTCGAAACTCAGCCGCTCCAGCCGGTCGATTTCGGCGAGCAGGCGCGGCGCGGCGCATGACCCACCGCGCTCATTCTCCAGCAGGAACTTGGCGATGGTCCAGCCTTGCCCTTCCTCGCCGATGCGGTTCTCCACCAGCGCCTCGACATCATCGAGGAAAACCTGGTTGACCTCGTGGTCGCCGGCCATGCCGATGATCGGACGAATGGTGACGCCGGGCTGGCGCATGTCGATCAGCAGGAACGAAATCCCGGCTTGCGGCTTCACATCCGGGTCGGTGCGCGCCAGGCAGAACATCCAGTCGGCATAATGTGCATGGGTCGTCCAGATTTTTGTGCCGTTGACGATGTATTTGTCGCCGTTTCGCACTGCCCGCGTCTTGAGGCTGGCGAGATCAGACCCCGACCCCGGCTCCGAATAGCCCTGGCACCACAGATCTTCACCGGTCAGGATGCGCTCGAGATACCGCGCCTTCTGGTCCGGCGTGCCGTAGTGCGCGATCACCGGGCCGACCAGCTTCAGCCCCAGCACCGAAAGCGACGGCGCATCGGCCAAAGCGCATTGCTTTTCGAAGATATAGCGTTGCACCGGCGTCCACCCGGTGCCGCCGTTTGCCACCGGCCATTGATAGGCCAGCCAACCCTTGGCGTGGAGAATGCGCTGCCATTCGAGCCCGATTTCCGGCTCGACGAACACCGATGGCGTGCCGTTCATGCCGTCACGCAACCGCTGCGGCAGT
>JAYUUE010000445.1:0-2278 GCA_043754785.1 Polymorphobacter sp.
TACTCGTGGTAGGTCACCTCCTCGCGGATCAGCATCGCCGTCTGCGTAAGGGGCATGAGTCCGGCCGCCTGCGCGCTCACTGCCTGGCCAGCCTTGGTATGGACGTGCATCACCGCCTGGGCATCATCGCGCGCCATGTGAATCGCCGAATGAATGGTGAAGCCGGCCGGGTTGACAGCATAGGGCGTCGGCGTCACCGGATTGCCCTCGACATCGATCTTGACCAGCGACGACGCGGTGATTTCCTCGAACATCAGATTATAGGGATTGATCAGGAAATGATGCTCCGGCCCCGGGATGCGGGCGGACAGATGCGTGAAGATTATGTCATCCCAGCCGTAGAGCGCGACGAGACGATAGGCCGCGGCGAGATCGACGCGGATCGCCCATTCCTCGGGCGAGACGTGATCCTTGACGCCGTTTACCGGCTTCAGCTGCGTTGCCATCGTCGTTCTCCCAAAGATTTGGCGTTATTGTGCACCTTTTCCCAGCGCACGCAACCGCGCCCCCGACTTGCAGGCATCCGAGCAATACAGCACATTCTCCCAATCGCGCGCCCATTTCTTGCGCCACGCAAACGGCCGCCCGCACGCCGCGCAATCCTTGGTTGGCAAATCGCCCTTGCGCCGCATCGGGGGCATGGTCCAGTTTCCTCAAAGTGTCACAGACTGCGCTTAGGCAGCGTCGACAGCATAGCGGGGGACCATCCATGCGTCTTGATCTCGGCAGTCATAAAATTGACAGGCGCGGCTTCATCGCCGCCGCCACCGCCGGTTTGTTGCTGCCTGTCCGCCCGGCACTGGCCGGCCTATGGGCTGACAGCGGCTTCACCCACGGCGTCGCCTCGGGCGACCCCGGCGCCGATTCGATCACACTATGGACGCGCTATGCGGCAAGGGAGGACGGCAGCGCCGCGCTCAAGGTCGAAGTCGCCACCGACACAGGTTTTCGCCACATCATCGCGCGCAGCGAGGCTGTCGCTGGCCCGGCAACCTGGGGCACCGCACAGGCGCGCATCACCGGCCTGCCGGCCACCAGGAACAAAGGGGCCTGGGTCTATTATCGTTTCACCGCGCCCGATGGTAGCAAGTCCCCCGTTGGCCGCACCCGCGCCCTGCCGTCCGGCGACCTGTCGCACTACAACATCGCGGTGTTCAGCTGCGCCAACAAACCGTTCGGCTGGTTCAACGCCTATGCCCATGCGGCGGTGCGCGACGACATCGATCTTGTCGTACACCTCGGCGACTATTTGTATGAGTATAAGCGCGGCGCCTATCCCAACGCCGCCGAAGCCGTTGCCGGCCGCGATATCGAAGGCGCCGGCGAAATGCTGACCCTCGACAGCTACCGCCAACGCTATGCCAGCTATCGCATCGATCCGGCGTTGCAGGAACTCCACCGCCGCTTCCCGATGGTCGCCATCTGGGACGATCATGAATTCGCCAATGATGCCTGGAAGGGCGGCGCCGAAAACCACCAGCCCGATGAAGGCGACTGGTTCGCGCGCAAGGCCATCGCCCGCCAGGTCCATGGCGAATGGCTGCCCGGCCCGGATCGCATTTGGCAACGCTATGATATCGGCAATCTGGTCAGTTTGATCACCCTCGACACCCGCGTCGAAGGCCGCGAACAACAGCTCGATCTCGGCGCCGCGCTGAAGGACGGCAAGCCCGGCCTGCTGGCCTTCCGCGATGGCGCCTGGAGCGACCCGAAGCGCACTCTGCTCGGCACCGAACAAGAGGCCTGGGTCGGCGACACGCTGAAGGCCTCGGTCACCGCCGGCCAGAAGTGGCAGTTGCTGGCGCAGCAGATCGTCATGGGCAATCTGTTGACCCCCAAGGACGCAGTGTCGTGGCTGGGGCCCGATGCCGGCAAGCGCGCGCAAGGCTCTGTCAACGGCGGCATCATCGCCGCCAGCGCCGGCGTGCCCGGCAACATGGACAGCTGGGGCGGTTACCCGGCCGCACGGGCGCGGTTGCTGCAGGCAGCGCAGGCCGCCGATTCGGACATGGTCGTCATCTCGGGCGACAGCCACAACGCCTGGGCCTTCAACCTGGCGCAAGACGGCAAGCCGGCGGGGGTCGAATTCGCCGGCCAGTCGGTGACATCACCCGGCTATGAAAGCGCGCTCAAGGCCGACCCGGCGCTCATCCGCGCCGGGCTGGTGGCCGGCAACCCCGAAATGGCGTGGTGCGACACCAGCCGGCGCGGCTATCTGACGGTCAAATTCACGCCCGACAGCGCCCGCTGCGACTGGGTGTTCATGTCGACGATCCTC